>CAYSXF010000673.1:0-3392 GCA_964434815.1 uncultured Lentisphaeraceae bacterium | reverse complement strand
GCAGCGTCAGATGTGTATAAGAGACAGTTCCTGCCGCGATGGCAACGGTGTATGAAGGCGTGCGCAATCCTGTGATGGCCGATGTCTCGGTGGTCTTCGACTCAGCATCGAGGAGCGAAGTCTACCCGAAAAATACGACCAACCTCTATAAAGACCGCCCGTTGGAACTTGCGGGCGTTTGCCCGGAAGGCACCGGGGAACTGGTGTTCCAGTTGCGCGGGCTGGCGGCGGACAAGGGGTACGACTCGATCTTCCGTCTGAGTCTGACGCGCCACGCGAAATTGGGCACGCCGGCCATCAAGGCCCGCTGGACGCAGCAGAAGATGTTCCACCTGGTCGGCGCGTATTCCCGAGACCCCCAGCAGCAGACGTTCGCGGAAATGCTGAAGGTCAACAAGCAATACGGCGTCAAGATCCCCTACGAGGATGAGCTGAAATAGGTGGGGTCACATCGTCTTCAGCAGGTTGTGCTCCGCGCTGCGGAGAATGCTGTACATCTCTTCGGCGGTGGCCGCCGCGCGCAGGTCGGAAAGCACCGTGCTGCTGTGGGCCAGCATGCAAAGGCGCGCGAGGGTGTGGAGATGCAGCGAGTCGTCGGTGCAGCAGATCAGGAAAAAGAGATCGGTCTCCTCGCCGTCTTGCGCACCGAAGAAAATGGGCTGCGTCGTTTTTCCGAGCACCACGAACGAATCAGAGGCCTGATAGGGGTCGTGGTAACGCGCATGCAGAAACGCCGTTCTGCCGTCGATGGCCGTGGAGCTGATGGCCTCGCGCTCTTCGATTTCGCGGTGCAGGGTCGCGTCATCGTAGAGCAGTCCCGTCGATACCGCGAGCTTGACCATGTCGCGAATTACGCCCGGCTTGGTACGTGAGGTGAGCTCGGGGTTGATCCAGTCGGGACGGAAAAGGCGCTCGACAAGCGCATCTTCGGAGGCGTGCCGCGTGCGGTCGGCGACAGCTTCGCGGTGGTGTTCGGTCAGGGATTTGGTGGGCAGGCCGAGGATGCGGCGCTGCGCCCAGTCGTCGAGCAGGCGGTGCTCGAAGAGGATCTCGTCGCCGCGCCGCTGATAAGGGATCTCATCGCGCTGCACCAGATGGAACAGCTCCCGCTCAGGGATCCGTATGTGTCTGGCGGCTTGTTGAAGCGAAAGGACTCTATGGGGCATAATGAGCCTGCAAGATTGAGGTGTTCTGCGCGCCGCTTAAGACGTAATCCGCGTGTCATCTTGGATAAAAATAGGGCCGGAATATAAGCGACACACATTTTGTGTTTTCAAGTTTACTGGATATGGCGAAGGGTGTCAAAGCAGAAGGGCGCTCCAAAAACTATTTTCGAAAATCCCTATTTTCGGGCTTTTTTTCGATTTCTTCGGTGGACAGAAAAAGGTGGCCGTCTTATAATCGCGACATGAAAGCGGTACCGCACGGTGTGCGGGCTTTTATCGCAGGACATCGGGCGTGAAATGTCGATGCCGGAGGCCCTGCGGGTATGTCAGACAGAGTGTAAAAGGAAGGGAGCGTTCGGTATGAATGATCATGATCAACCGGGCAATGTGGCGCTGGATACGCATGTCGCAGACCTTACCATCACGCAGTCGGAGCGCGAAGTTTTGCGCCGGCTGGGTGAGCGGGTCATGGCGTTATCCACGCGTCAGATCGAGGCGGAAAAAAAGGTCCTTTGGACGCGCCAGAATGCGTTGCAGGCTTCGCGTCCTCTGATTCTCTGCGATCCTGAATTCAGTTGGCGGGAGATCATTCCCGAGTCGTCTTTGGAGTGTACCCACAGCCTTGCCCGGCATTGGGAGCACCGCCTGCGCAAAGAGATCTTCTGGGGCGAAAAGATGGGCGACGACCGGGTCGTTGAAAGCCGGTTCGCGGTTGGCTGGGTTTATAAGCGGACGTTCTGGGGGCCGGACACCTCTTCGGTAAACCCGCAGCCGACCTTGAGGGATCTGAACGATTTGAGCGGCCTCCAGTTTCAAACGATCACCGTGGATCGGGATGCGACGACAGAGATCGTGCATCTGGCGCGAGAAATTTTCGACCGGGTGTTGCCGGTCAAGTTGCGAAAGCAGTGGTATTGGTCCCTGGGCCTGACGCGAGAGCTGATCAAGATGCGCGGCTTCGCCCAATTCAAGAAGGACATCAAGGAGAACCCGCAGGGTGTCCACAACCTGATGGCGTTTCTGCGTGACGGCACGCTCGATCTGATCACGTTCCTCGAGAACGCGGGTCTCTACAGCCTCAACAACGAGGGTGACTATATCGGCTCAGGCGGGTTCGGCTGGACCACGCAGTTGCCTGCGAAGGATTATCAGGGCACGGCGCGCGCCAAAGATCTGTGGGCGCTGTTCGAGAGTCAGGACACCAAGGACCTGGCCCCCGAGCTGTTCGACGAGTTCGTCTTGCAGTACCAGAAGCCGGTCATGGCGCGTTTCGGCCTGGTCTGCTATGGTTGCTGCGAGCCGATGTCGGAGCGTTGGGACTACCTTAAGAACATCCCGAACATCCGGCGTGTCAGCGTATCGCCCACCTGCGACCGTGCGAAGATGGCCGCCGCCTTGCAGGATAAGTACGTTTACTCTTGCCGTCCCAATCCGACGATCCTCTCGACGACCGTCTTCGACGAGGCTGCCGCGCGTAAGGATATCCGGGACATCCTCGAGAAGGCCAAGGGTTGCCACCTTGAAATCATCATGAAGGATCACGACACGATTCACAACGATCCATCACGCGCGATCGCGTGGTGCCAGATCGCCAAGGAGGAGATCGCCCGCTACTACAAGTAAGGGATGCGCATTAGCTCAACAAAAAACGGGGGCCAGGGTAACCTCGGCCCCCTTTTTTTGACTCGAGATGGGTACTCTACCTGATTGACCTGCGCTTCCGCGTTCTGCTATGGTGTCAGGCAACGCGATGCAGTATGTTCATGGGAATAATCGAAGAGGAGGGAAGTATGGCTCAAGTGGCATTTAAAGGTAATCCGGTCAAGACGGCTGGCAATCTGCCGGTTGTCGGCACACAGGCTCCGGCGTTCTCGCTCACAGGGAAAGACTTGTCTGACGTAACCCTTGCGAGCTACGCGGGCAAGACCGTTGTGCTCAACATTTTCCCCAGCATCGACACGCCGGTCTGTTCGGCTTCGGTGCGGCGGTTCAATGCGGAAGCGGGCGCTTTGGGGAATACCGTGGTGCTGTGCATCTCGGCGGACTTGCCGTTTGCGCACGGGCGGTTCTGCACGGTTGAGGGACTAGACAAAGTGGTTCCGCTCTCCGTGTTCCGCTCGCCAGCGTTCGGAACCGATTACGGCGTGGTGATCACCGAGGGGCCTCTGCGCGGACTGCTCTCCCGCTGTCTCTTATACACATCTGACGCTGCCGACGAATAGAGAG
>CAYSXF010000672.1:0-3400 GCA_964434815.1 uncultured Lentisphaeraceae bacterium | reverse complement strand
GTCCCAAGAAGTGCTTGAGGCTGTCTGATCATTTAAACCGGCGGGGCGTGAGGCCGGCCGAATATGTGGGTCAAGGCTGTTCGGGGTGCGCAGTCTGTTTCTACAACTGTCCCGAACCGTATGCGATTGCGGTTGAGAAACTGTGAGCCGGAGCGACGCGGTTTGCGCGTGAGAGGGGTGTGAGGCGGCCATGACGAAGTTTGTCAAAGGCAACGAGGCGGTGGTGATCGGCGCGCTGTATGCCGGCGGTGACGTCTATTTCGGCTATCCGATCACGCCGGCGAGCGAGATCGCCCATGCTGCCGCCGCTTGGTTTCCCGCGCTGGGGCGCGACTTCCTGCAGGCGGAGTGCGAGACCGCCTCGATCAACATGCTCTATGGTGCGGCATCGGCGGGCCGATTGGCGATCACGGCGACTTCGGGCCCCGGCATGAGCCTGATGCAGGAAGGGCTCTCGTACATGGCCGGCGCGGAGCTGCCTGGAGTTGTCGTCAACATCATGCGCGCGGGCCCGGGGCTCGGCAACGTGTATCCCGAGCAGGGCGACTACAACCAGGCGGTGAAGGGTGGCGGCCACGGCAACTACCGGTGTATCGTGCTCGCGCCTGCGAGCGTCCAGGAGATGTGCGACCTCACGATCAAAGCGTTTCAGATGTCTTTCGCCTACCGCACGCCGGCTATCCTGCTGGCGGACGGGCTGCTGGGTCAGATGATGGAGACGCTGGTGCTGCCGACGCAGGAGTGGCCGCGTCCGGAAACCTCCGCCTGGGCGGTGCAGGGGACCGCGGAAACGCGGAAGAACCTCGTCAAATCAATCTTCCTCAATGCGCAAGAGCAGGAGGCCCACAATCAACGGTTGCAGGCGAAATATGCGTCGATGGACCGGGATGCGCTCTGCGAGACCTACCTGTGCGATGACGCTGAAATCGTTTTGGTGGGCTATGGGATTTCGAGCCGAATCGCGCGATCTGCCGCCGAAGCGCTGCGCGAGACGGGCGTCAAGGCGGGTGTGTTCCGTCCGATTTCGCTGAGCCCGTTCCCTTCGGCGGCTCTGTGCGAAACGCTGGCGGGCCGCACGGCGCTGGTGATCGAGCACAGCTCAGGGCAGTTCCGCGACGATGTGCAGTTTCATCTGGCGAAAGAGGGTAAGCGCTACCAAGAGGTCGGATTGATGAATCGCATGGGCGGCGTCGTCGTGACTGTTGAGGAAGCAGTCGAGGCGGCGCGGCGCGCGTGCGGGAAGTAAGGGGCTCAGGCCTGCGCGGCTTGAACAGGCGGAAGAGAGAACGGATTTTCACATGGTGCAGAAAAAAACAACCGGCATGTACGCATCGTTTGTCCGCAGCGGAAAAGAGACGCGGGCGACGCATTACTGCGCTGGGTGCGGGCACGGCATCATCAATAAACTGGTCGCCGAGGCGCTGTCGGAGATGGGCTTGCAGGACCGCACGGTGATCGTCAACCCGATCGGCTGCGGCGTGTTCGGCTACTACTACTGGGACTGCGGCAACGTGGGCGCCGCCCACGGCCGCGCGCAGGCGGTTGCGACAGGCCTCAGCAGGACGGAGCGCGATGCCGTGGTGGTCGCGTATCAGGGCGACGGCGACCTGGGCGCGATCGGCTTCAACAACTCTTTTCAGGCGGCGGGGCGCGGCGAACACATGGCCGTTTTTTTCGTGAACAACGCCATCTACGGCATGACCGGCGGCCAGATGGCGCCGACCACGCTGGAAGGCATGAAGACGACCACGACGCCGCTGGGGCGCGACGTGCTGACGGCGGGTTATCCGCTGCACGTGTGCGAAGTCCTGAACCAGCTCAAGGCGCCGGTCTACATCGAGCGGGTCTCGGTGGCGGACACGTCGCGCATCATGCGGGCTCGCAAGGCGGTGCGCAAAGCGTTGGAAATCCAGCGCGACGGCAAGGGGTACGCGTTCGTGGAGTTCATCTCGCCGTGCCCGACCAACATGGGCGTCGACTCGGTCAGTGCCGCGCGCTTCTGCATCGACGAGATGGAAAAGGAGTTTCCGCTGGCGTGTTTCCGCGACAGCAGCGCGGAGGCTGTGCCGCGCGGTCCGCGCGCGGCCGCTCCGACGGTGACGGCGTTCTTCGCGCAGTTGGGGGAGCACCAGGCGCCGACAGCGAGCATCGACGATAACTTCCGCGAACTGAGGCTGAAATTCGCCGGCTTCGGCGGCCAGGGCATTCTGAGTTTGGGGCTGTGCGTGACGCAGGCGGCGCGACTTGAGAGCCGGTTCACAACCTGGTTCCCGAGTTACGGGCCGGAGCAGCGCGGAGGCTCGGCAGCCTGTTCCGTGGTCATCTCTGGCAAGCCGGTCGGATCGCCTGCGGTGGACCATCCGGACGTGCTGGTGTGCATGAACCAGCCCTCATACGAGCGCTTCGCAGAGCAGGTCAATCCGGGGGGCACCGTGATTGTGGACGCGACGGTGCCGCTCGCCGCTCCGCCGCCGCAGGGTGTGCGGGTGCTGTCGTTTCCGGCTATCGACCTTTCGATCGCGCTTGGCGTGCCCAAAGCCGCGAACACGATGATGCTGGCGGCGTTGGCGCGGCTGGGGGTGACTGGGCTGAAGCGCGAGCACCTGCTCGAAGCGCTGGATGCGAGCTTCAAGAAGAAACCGGCGCTTGTGGAGAAGAACCGTTCGCTTTTCCGCGAGGCAGAGGCCTGGCTGGAAAAGCATGCGATCGAGGGCACCAACTGAGCTCTTTGGCGGCTCTGTCGGCACGGTGGCGTCTGATACGATGCGAGTTAACTTCCAGTCAAGGCTCTTGCCTGTAGCGACCGTGTTCTGCGGCTCGTTTCTGCTGTTCATGATCCAGCCGCTGCTGGGGCGGACGCTGTTGCCCGTGTTCGGTGGTAGCGCCTCGGTTTGGTGCGTGTGCCTGGCGTCGTACCAGACGCTGCTGCTGGTCGGCTACGCGTACGCGCATGGGATCGAACGGAAAGGCGGGCTGCGCCGCGTGCATGGGGCTGTCGCCGTTTTCGCCGCGCTCTGGGTGCTGGCCGTGGCGTTCCGGCGCGGCGCGCTGCTTGCGTGGCTCGGTGCGGGCGATGCGCACGCGGCTGCGGTGCTGGCTGGCGTGGCGCTCTTCGTGGGCATCCCGTATGTGATGCTCTCGGCAGGCAGCACGCTGGTGCAGGCGTGGCTGGCGGAGAGCGCGGACTCGCAATCCCAGCAGCCTAAAGCGCACAGCGTCTACTCGCTCTATGCGGTCTCCAATCTGGGTTCGCTGCTGGGGCTCTTGTCTTACCCGCTTGTTCTTGAGCCGTTTGTTTCGCTCACGGCGCAGTGGTACGGGCTGGCTTTGGGCCTCATGCTCTA
The DNA here is from genome assembly GCA_964434815.1 of uncultured Lentisphaeraceae bacterium. Classification (GTDB taxonomy): domain Bacteria; phylum Verrucomicrobiota; class Kiritimatiellia; order RFP12; family UBA1067; genus CAYSXF01. The sequence goes on along the minus strand of CAYSXF010000672.1, from coordinate 56 downwards.
TGCTGAAGCGCGAGCACCTGCTCGAAGCGCTGGATGCGAGCTTCAAGAAGAAACCG
>CAYSXF010000671.1:0-3401 GCA_964434815.1 uncultured Lentisphaeraceae bacterium | reverse complement strand
ACACCTCTCTATTCGTCGGCAGCGTCAGATGTGTATAAGAGACAGCTTTCCGCCACGCCGGTGACGAACGTTTGGACCAGCGCGACGACCAACATCGCGCAGATGTGGAGCACCGGCGCGAACTGGGCAGGCAACAGCGTGCCGAGCGGCGGGCGCAGCACGATGCTACAGTTCTTCACCGGACAAACTCTGGCAGGTGGCGCGATCACTGCGAGCAACAACATCGCGGGCGGTTTCGTGTTGAACAGCCTCACGCTTGCAGGCACGGCGAGCGCCGCGACGACGGCCACAGTGACGGGAGGCGGACTGACCTTCCTCAACAACGGCCTCTTCAACCCCACGGTGATGCTGAATGCGACCGCCGGCTCCGGCTTCACCTACGATATAGCCACCCCGCTCACACTTGGCGCAGACACCACTTTTGGCGGCTCTGGCACTGCGACTTCGCGCTTCAGTGGCATGATCGATGGAGCGGGTGCGCTCATCAAGACAAGTACCGGAACACTCACTCTGACCGGCTCAAACACCTACTCCGGCGACACCCTTATCAGCGCCGGAACTCTGCAAATCGGTGCAGACGGAGCAACCGGCTCGCTCGGCACCGGAGCAGTCACCGACAACGGCCAGCTCCGCTTCGACCGCACAGGCACGCTTCTTGTGCCCAACAGCATTATCGGCACGGGCAACCTGTATATCGACTGCCCGATCAGTGCGGGAACAATCGTGCTCAGCGGCACGAACAGTTTCACGGGCGGCGTCACCGTTAACTCCGGCGCACTGCGTATCACCAGTGCCGCCGCGCTCGGCACTGGCGCGAAGGCAATCACGCTGAGCAACGGCACAGCGGGCGCGCCGCAGTTGCGGCTGGATGGCAACAGCTCTCCTATCGAATTGCCCCGGACGATCAGCTTCACAACCAGCAGCAACACCGGCGCTCTCATCAACGAGGCCGGCAGCAACACCGTCAACGGCGACATCACGCTCACCGGCGGCGGCGGCGACACGAAAATCCTCGTTGACTCTGGCGTGCTCACCATGAAAGGTGCCGTTGCGCCCAACACCACGTTACGCAACCTACAGCTTTCCGGAGCGGGTGCCGGCATCATCACAGGAGTCATCAGCAATGGCGTGGGCATCAATACGCTCAACGTCGCCAAGAACGACGCCGGAACATGGTTGCTCGCCGGAACGAACACATACACAGGCACCACCACGATCAACGCCGGCACGCTTTTGCTCGGCAGCTCCAGCGCACTGGGCAACGGCGGCGCAAATATAGGCAACAACAGCGGCGGCAGCTCCGTCATCGCGGGGGCCACACTCGACCTCAACGGGCAGACGGGGGTCAACGAAGTCCTCACCGTGCGGGGAACCGGCGTCGGCAGCCTCGGCTGTCTTGTGAACAATAGCGCTACGCCTGCGAGCATCGCGGGAGGCGTCATTTCGGCGGTCGCGGTCACCGCGGGAGGCACGCACAACACGGTGCCTGCTGTCCAGTTCGGCGGACCGGGAACGAACGCCGCCGCCGTCGCGACGCTCGGCCTGACCACCGCAAGCTTTACCATCGACGGAGGCACCACGGTGTATTCGGTGGCGCCCACCGTCACCGTCAGCGGTGGGGGCGGCAGCGGCGCGACAGCAACGGCCGTCCTCACCAACGGCATCGTCAGCGGCATCACGGTCACCACTGCGGGCGCCGGTTATACGAATGCGCCGACCCTAGCGTTTTCCGGCGGAACGATCAGCTCGTCGGGCACGAACCCCACCGGCGTAGGCAACGCCGCAAACTTCACAGTCAGCGGCGTCACCGTGACGAATCCAGGCAGCGGCTACCCCAGCGCGCCGACGGTTTCCTTCGGCAGCGGCACGGGCACCGCCGCCACTGCGTATCTTTCCAGCGTCATCATGGGCGCCAACACCAGCTTCGGCGGCACCGGCGACACGCTTCTCGACGCGCCCGTCTCCGGCGGCTACGCCCTGACCAAGATCGGCGCGGGCACGCTGACGCTCAACGGCACAAACATCTTTACAGGCGGAACCACGATCAGCGCAGGCAAGCTCGTCCTTAGAAGCTGCCTGACAAACAGCGTGGCCGTCACAACTGGCACTCTCGCACCCTCCGGCGCACCAACCATCACGGGCAACGTCGCGATCAACAGCGGCGGACGTTTCGCTGTCCAGCTCAACGGTCCGGCCGCGGGTACACAGTACGATCAACTCACCGTGAGCGGCACCGTCACTCTCGCGGGAGCGCTGGACATTGCGGCAAGCACCAATCTCCCGCCCGGCAGCACGTTCACCATCATCAACAACACGGGCGCAGGCGCCGTGAGCGGCACATTCCTCGGCAAGCCGAACAACAGCGCCTTTTCCACCAATGGCTACAACTGGCGCATCAGCTACAACGGCGGCACCGGCAACGACGTGACGCTCTCGCTCTACTCAATCCCCACGATCAGCGACGTGCCGAATCAGATTGTGTATCAGAACACCCCAACAGCGGCAATCCCTTTCGCCGTCGGCGATGCGGAGACCGCCGCCGACGCCCTCACCGTCAGCGGCTCGTCGTCGAACACCGCGCTCGTACCGAACGGAAACATCGTTTTCGGCGGCAGCGGCTCGAATCGCACCGTCACCGTCACGCCCGCACTGAATCAGCTTGGAACTGCAAACATCACGCTCACTGTGAGCGATGGCACCGACACCGCGAGCGACACCTTTGTTCTGACCGTCACCGCGATGAGCGTCTGGACTAACACGGCCACAGGCAGCACGCTGGCTTGGGCAGCGGGCACAAACTGGCTAGCTGGCACACCCGCACTCTCATCGGCCGGCGGAACCGTTGAATTCCTCACCGGCCAGACGCTCAGCGCTGGAACGATCACCGTGAGCAACGATAATGCGGGAGCGTTCCAACTCGCCACCTTGCGTCTCGCAGGAGCCGGCCCTGCGTCCGGCATTGCGACCGTCGCACTCGGCGGTAATGCTCTCAGCCTGACCGGTGGAGGCGTCACTCCCACAGTCAGGCTCGACGCCTCCGCAGGCTCCGGCGGCCTGATCTATTCGCTTTCGAACGCAATCGCACTCACCGAAAGCACGGTCGTTCAAGGCACTGGCACGGCTTCTTTTGTCATCGGCGGCACGGTCACAGGCGCGGGCGACCTGACCAAATCTGGCACAGCCTCCCTCACCCTTTCCGGGGCGAACACGTACAGCGGCGGCACCACCCTCAGCAGCAGCTCAGGCGTCGTACGGGCAACCGTGAGCGTGTCTCAAAGCGGTGTCGGCTCCGGCCCAGTCATGATCGGCGCTGGCTCAATGCTGCTCCTCGACAACATCAACACCTCTGCCGCCGCTGTTTTGAAAGCGAACACCTTCGCCGGTTTCGGTTTGCTCAAACT
>CAYSXF010000670.1:0-3402 GCA_964434815.1 uncultured Lentisphaeraceae bacterium | reverse complement strand
AGATTTCTGCCTGTCTCGTGGGCTCGGAGATGTGTATAAGAGACAGTTCTTGGGCGTGGCGCTGGACGATGACGATGACGGGAACCTGGCGAGCCAGGCCGGGACGGAGGGTGGTGAGAAGTGCGAGAGTTCTAAAGTGCGCGAGTGCGTGAGTGCGGAGAGGACGGGAGAGGCAGTCGGCAATCGGCAGTCGGCAGTCGGCAAAGGGGAAGCGCCTCACAGCACCACTGCGAATGGGCAGGCCGGGCCTGGAAACCGCAAGAGCGCACACACGGGTGAGACGCTGGACACGCCCGAGGCGGTCGAGCGGCACAAAGCGGCGGCAAATTTGTCATTAGTCAATGGTCATTCGGCAACTGGAGAAGATGGACACGCCCGAAAAGACGTCAAAGCGCAAAGTGGAGCGGATGCAGGTGGTCCCCTCGACCAAGCTCGGGGCGGGCAGAAGACAGAACAACCGCTCAAGTCGCAGGCGGTGCCGCAGCCGGATGGCGCGGCGCTCAACACCCGGCTGTATGACGCGATGGAGCGCGACAAGATCACTGAGGCCGAAATCACGGGCTATCTGAACGGCACGTCCGGCAAGCCGAGAATCACGCGGCCTGTTCTGGCCGGGAGCATGACAATCCACAACCTGGGCGAGCGGATCGCCGACGCGCTGGTCAGCGGGACTGACAAGGACGGCAAGAGCAACTGGGAGACCGTGGTCGGGCGGATTCGGGCGGAGCGGGGGTGAGAAGTTCTAAAGTTCGAAAGTGCGGGAGTTCTAGCCGCGAATCACGCGAATGGCGCGAATGGAGAAGTCTCACGCGGAGGCGCGAAGAACGCGGAGACTGGAGAACAGAGGTCAGAGGACGGATGGGACGGATGTGACGAATGTGAAGCCCCTGACGGGGCCACTACGAACGGAAGGCGGAAACACGGGCGGTTCGCCCGCGACAGAAGAGAGGGACTGAGAAATGGACACACCTGATTATGTGAATGACGACGAGGTGATTGATTTCGACGGCGAGATCAAGAACGACGGCGAGGGGTTCGTGACCCTGCCGGAAGGCGACACGGTGGCGTTCACCGTGACGGACGTGGAGAAGGGTCGCAACAAGGACGGCACCAAGCCGCAGACGAAGATCAAGCTGGCGTGCGTGAGCGAGGCCGGGCATGGCCGCACGGGCGTGACGGACTTCATCACGATGACGCGCAAGAGCGAGTGGAAGCTCTGCGAGCTGTTCACGGCGCTCGGCCTGCGCAAGCACGGCGAGGCGCTGCGGTGCCGGTGGGACATCATCGGCATGACCGGGCGTGCGACCGTGACGGTGGACGAGTACACCGGCCGGGACGGTGACAAGCGGACCAGCAACAAGATCAAGCACTACCTGGAGCCGGCGGGCGAGGAGGATGTGGGGTTTGGGTGAGAGGTATGAGGTATGAGGTAAGAGGTAAGAGGTAAGAGGTGAGAAGTTAGAAGTTGGGAGTTGGGAAAAGAGAGGTCATTAGTCAGTGGTCAGTGGTCATTGGATAGTGGTCATCGGGCGGAAGGCAGAAGACAGGAGGGATGGAAAATGAGCGACGGAGTGACGATCACGAGTTTGGAAATTGAGAACGTGAAGCGGATCAGGGCGTTGCGGATGGTGCTCGCAGAGATGGGGCTGACGCTGATCGGCGGCGGCAACGGGCAGGGCAAGACCAGCGTGCTGGATGCGCTCATGGGTGCGCTCGGCGGTGACGCGTTCAGGCAGCCGGTGCGCGAGGGCGCCGAAAAAGGGGTCGTGCGCGTGGCTTTGTCGAACGGCATTACGGTGGAGCGCGTGTACACGGCCGGCGGCGGGTCACGGCTGAAGGTCGAGGACACGACCGGGAAACGGTGCGGCCAGGCGCTGCTCGGCGAGTTCGTGAGCCAGTTCGCGCTGAACGTCGGCGAGTTCATGAGCGCTCCGGACAAGAGGAAGGCCGAGATCCTGCTGAAGGTGATCGGCGTGAACCCGCAGCCGTTCGAGGAGCGCATCCGGACGCTGGAGGCCGACCGGCTGCTCAAGGGCCGCGAGAGCGCGCGGGCCAAGGGCAACGCGGAAAGCCTGCCGTTCTTTGAGGACGCGGGCGCTGAGCGGTTGGACGGCAACAGCATTTCGGCGCAGATGACCGAGGCGCTCAGCCACAACGCGCGCATCCGGCAGGCGTCGGGCGACATCGACGCGGCGAAAGACCGCGTCGAACTGGCGGCGATGAAAGTGAAACAGGCAGAAGAGGCGCTGAAGAGCGCTCAGGAGTCGTTCGCGAAGTGCGAGAGCCAGTTGGCCGCGGCCAAGGAGAAGGCGCTCGCGGCTGGCCAGCCGGTGGACACGCAGGCCATCAGCAAGAAGCTGCAGGAGGTGACTGAGTACAACGAGCGGGTGAGCGGCAACCTGGCGCGGAAGCACGCGCAGGAGCTGGCCGAGCAGTTCGCCGGCGAGTACAAGGAGATCCAGGCTGAGATCGACAGCGTGCGCGAAGAGCTGCGCGCGCTGCTGGAGGGCGCGAACCTGCCCTATCCGGGGCTGGGCGTGAACAACGGCGTGCTGGAGTTCAACGGGCGGCCGTGGTCGGCGCTCTCGGAGTCGGAGCGTCTGATCCTCGCGACGGCGGTCAGCCGGGCGGTGATGCCGCAGTGCAAGTTCGTGCTGATCGACGGCATGGAGCGCATGGACCGCAAGACGCTGCGGACGTTCACGGGCTGGCTGGTGGCGCAGGGGCTGCAAGCCATCGGCACGCGGGTCGGCGACGGCGACGAATGCTCGATCATCATCGAGGACGGCGTGGCGGCGGGCTCGAACGATGAGCCGGATTTTTCGTAAAAGGAGGGCAATGGAATGAAGAACGCGACACTTGTCGCCTGCAAGGCGATCCTGGAAAGCGACCCCGTGCGCACCCGCGCGGACCGCGAGACCCTGCTGCGCGTGCTGGGGATCGACGGGCCCGCGCCGGACAAGCCGGCTGAGAAGATACTCTCGTTCGAAGAGGCGGCGAGCCGGCTGAACCGGACGGAGCGCAGCGTCCACTACCTGGCGCGGCGCGGCATCATCCGCAAGGCAAAGCTGCCGGGGTCGGCCCGCGCGTCGGGCGTGCTGGCCTCGGACCTCGACAAGCTGCTGCAGGCGGCGGTGTCGGGAGAGTAGGGAGGAGTTAGGGGAGACGCTCTCTCCGCTGCGCTGCGGTACGCTGGGGCGAGAGGGTTGAAGGCGGATAGAGATAGGAGAGGCGGCCGGTATGATGACGCCGAGGGGCTATCAGATCGAGGCGCATGACGCCACGTTCCGCGAATGGGAAACGCGGCGTGCCACGCTGCTGGAGATGGCGACCGGCACGGGCAAGACGGTCGTGTTTTCGCTGATCGCGCAGACGCTGGTGAGGCGCGGGCTGCGCGTGCTG
>CAYSXF010000669.1:0-3402 GCA_964434815.1 uncultured Lentisphaeraceae bacterium | reverse complement strand
CACCTCTCTATTCGTCGGCAGCGTCAGATGTGTATAAGAGACAGGGCGTGCCCGTAGGTGTTCTTGGGACGCCCCAGAAAAACCTGCCACACGATGTGTCCGCCGTGGTCCAGCGCCACGACGTCGCCCGTCGCGAACACGGCGTACACGCGCGCCTCATCGCACGCAGGCGTGGAAGCCGCGAGCCCGGCGTCTTCGCCCGCCTCAGGCAGCGGCTCTCCCGACTTCGAGCCGTCCGGGATGTCCTTGCTCCACAGCAGCGTCCCCGTCTCCGCGTCATACGCCATCACGGTCCGCGCCGAAGCGTTGCCCGCCGTCAGAAAAATCCGTTTGCCCCACACGACCGGCGAACTCGGCCCACCCTTCGCCAGCGCCACCTTCCACGCGATACCCTGACCAGTTTCGCCGTTCCACGCGAGCGGCGCGTTCGTCGCGGAAGCGCGCCCCGAGAGCGTCGGCCCGCGCAGAAACGGCCACTGCTCTTCCATCGCGGTCTGCGTCGTGCCTTTGCGGCAGGGGCAGACGTGTGCCTCGCCCGGCTTCACCTCCGGATTCGTCAGCCGGGAGCGCAGCTCCGGGTCAGAGACAGGTGCCACGCGTCTCCCGTGCTTGATTCCCAAGACGGTCGCGCCTAGCAGCAAAACCGCGCCTGCCGCCAAGACAGCGTTCACCGCCAACCGGTCGGAGCGCGCGGGGTCGCTCTCGGCGACGCCGCGCGGATCAGGAATCTTCAGACTCATCCGCCACGCCAGCGCGAAACAGCCAGCCGTGACGAGCAAACCGATGACGAGCAATCCCATGCCCCCCTGCCGGAAAGTCAGGCTGTTGAAATAGGCGTGCCGGGCGAGCTGATCCAGCTTGCGGGCGAAGGCCACAGCCTGCGCGTCCTGCGGCGCGGCGCGCCCTTGCGCCAATGACCGCGCGAGCACCTCCGAACGCACGGTTTCGGCCTGCCCGGCACGGCGGCTGTCCGCCGCCAGCAAGGCCGCTATCGTCAGGCTGAAAACCAGCGCGACCAAGCCCACGCCCCGCGCACACTGCCGCAGTGTCTGATACCGCTCATCCGCCCCTTTGTTAACCATACAGCCTCCCGGCCCCTGCCATTGTCCGCACTCCCCGTACCCTCATATCCAGCCAGAAGCTCAAAAAAAGAACAAGCCACCCAGCCCAAGCGGCCCGATGGCTTATCCGTTCCCTGCCACGGCTTCGCAGAGCACACCCGTATAGCCCAAGCGATCCCGGCTTACCACCCAGCCACGGGGCGCGTGGTCTGCTTCGAAACGTCCACGGTGCGCTGCCACACGGTGCGGCGCGTCTTGGGATCGTTCAGCCGCAGTTGGAACGTGTACGTCTTCTCGCGCAGGCGCCCTTCCTTCGCTGTGAGCAGCATAATCTCGCCTTCCAAGAAGAAATCGGCGCGCCCGCTCTTGTCGACCTTGATATCCTTCTCGAACGCTTCCAGCTTCGACTGATCGGCCGCGCCCGCGTCGTTCGCGATCAGCTCAACCAGGCCGCTGTTGAGCAAGTCCTCGTTGATGCGCCCGGCAAGCTGCCCCATATCCAGCATCAGATCCGACTTGTTGACGATCTGGCCGCGGTTGAGCGCAGGAGCGCGCCCGTACTGCGCCCTGAACCCGGAGATCGCGGGATGCGCCAGCAGCTCCTTCACCATCTGTCCTGCCGTGGTCTTGAAATCGGCCAGATCCACGCCCGCAGTTGTGACCGCCGTGGGACCGCCCGCCTGAATGCGCGTAACCTGAGGCGTGGCGCAGCCCGACAAGATCAGACATCCGCAACCTACCGCCGTCACCGCCAAAGCCTGTGTGATTTGTTTCATCTCTGTTCTCCTTTTTTCCTTAAGTACTACCGAGGTCTTTCAACCATTTTCACAACGAAATCCTTCGCCCGCGGAGAGGGTGCCGTGAAGGTCAGGAAAAGACTCTCACGCGCCATGATCTGCTGTTCCGTCCAGCCTCCCGTCGCGGTTTCGACCCGCATGCCATCCGCGTCGAACCATTCGACCGTGTAAAAGAAACTCTGCACGGTGCGCTTCAGATTGTACATCTCGAGCTGGATTCGAAGGAACCCCGCCGGCGTCTGCGTCTGATTGATGCCGAGGAGCGCGATCCGGTTTTCGAGCGTGCGGTCCGAAACGACCCGCTTGTCTCTGACCATCTCGCGAACGCCGACCTTGTCCGCATTCTCCACCGTATTGACGGTCGTCGCGCAGCCCGACACGAGCATGGCACACGCCAGTAAGGCGGGCCCGATACCTGTTGTGTTTCTCATGATTTACTCCTTAATTCAAAGTGAACTGCGTAACGGTCATCTGGCCGGGCTGCTCCACAGCCTTCACCCAGATAACGACCACGCGGCCTTCGTTCAGCGTCAGCTCCTGCCGCCACCCGTACTCGGGCGCGGTCAGCGCAATCCGGCGACCGGCCGGAATCGGCAGCTTGCAAATCTGAAACTCCTTGGGCAGCGTATTCCAGGTGCGCGTGTCCGCCACGTTCATGACGAGCTGATATCCCGCCGTCGCCAATTGCGCCAGCAGTTGAGCACCTTCTCCGCCGCCCGACTTTTTCGCCGCCGTATTGAGCGCGTAAGCAGCCACGGCCTTGGTCACAGCCGAGGCCGTCGCGTGAGCGATGATGCTGGGCAGCTCGTTCTTGAAGTCCTGCGCGACGACCGCATCCATGCTGGCCACCGTCCGGGTCTGCCAGTGCCCTCCGTCTGCCTCCACCGTGAGCGATTTGAGATACGCATCATGCATCTTCAGCTTCGGAAACGAGATGCCGACATAAGACACGCGGTACACGATGATCGGAATGTCGATCCGAACCGCATCGCGGCTCGGCGCCAAGCCCGTCTCGAACAGGACATAGCAGGCCGGCTCCGCTTGCTCTGGAGTCGTCGCCTTTGCCGTGCGCTCGAAATCATCGCGGACATACGGGTTGTCCGGCGCAAACGCCATCACGCGCTCGAAGCACTTCTGCGCGCGCTGCACGTCTGACTGGTCTTTCCCCGCATTCCAATGATACACCCCGTCCAGATAGACGGCGAAGGGATTGACGTAGTCGGCGTAGGCAGCAAGCCCGGCCGCTGGAGCCTCTAGTCCGGAGACCGCCGCACCAAACGCCGGAGACTGCATCGTCCGCGACACATTCGCATCGCTCTTGATGCGCTCGCCCTCTTTCTCGATCTTCGCCGCATGCTCCGCCACCGCGTCCTGCTGGCGCTCATACGTGCGGCTGATGTACACCCGCGCCGCATCGCGATCGCCCTTCTGCAGCGCCTCCAGCGCCTGATAGACGCTGATCATAATGCCGTCGTATGCGCGCCCGGTGTAGGGTCTGTCTCTTATACACATCTCCGAGCCCACGAGACAGGCAGAAAGCTCGT
>CAYSXF010000668.1:0-3404 GCA_964434815.1 uncultured Lentisphaeraceae bacterium | reverse complement strand
ACCTCTCTATTCGTCGGCAGCGTCAGATGTGTATAAGAGACAGCACATACACCGCGCCATCGCAGTTCCCATACGCCAGGCGGCCTTGCCAGGCGGCCAGTTCGCCATCGCACCGGTTCGTTGCTTCCGTCGTCCACACGATCGTTCCGTCTGCTGCGCGCAAACAGAACAGCCTTCCGTCCTCTTGCGACACGAGCCAGAGAACAGGCTCGGTGCCCCGCAATCCCGCCAGCGGCGCATGCTGGAACCTCCCGTCCGTCTCGCGCTTCCATAGCACCGCGCCTGTTGCTCCATCCAGGCAAAACACGCGTCCGCTTTCAGCCGCAACAGCGACTCCTCCGCCTGTGATCTCCGTCGCACTGGCAAACACCTCGTTAGAAAAGGTGGCATGCCACCGCACGCGGCCCGCCTGTGTCAACTTCGCCACTCCGCCCGCCGCGTCAGCCGCAACCCAGCCATCCTCGCAGGCGCACGGCCTTTCTGCACGCGCGCCAAGCTGCACGCGCCAAGCCACGCGCAGCATGGCCGGCTTTGCCGCTTGTGCGACAGATTCCTGGCCGTGAGGACGGACAAAAACAGCCAATAAAGCGACCGCACAGGAGGACGTGAAAATGACCGCAAGGGCCGGCATGCCTAATCGTTGTTTCATGGCTTGGGAAGCATCCAGTAAATGTCGAGTTCGCCCCGCGTGACACCGGACGCATGGCCTCGAAACAGCATCAGCTCAAACGCAGCTGCGTCTGGGGTCCGAGGTGTGAGCAACAGAACGTGAGCGACAGTCCCATCCTCCTCTGTCTCCACAAAAAACCGGCAATGCCCCTCACGCTCGGACAGAGCGACATCTTTAGCAGGAAATGCGAACGCTGCCTTTTTGAGAATGCGGTTCATCTCCACATGAACACCCTGCGGAAAGGAGTTCGTCTTCTGATCGTCCGCCGCATCCGGCACAGACGGCAGAACCACATCCGACAAATGGGTGGGGAGCGGGGAAACCGCCAACGGCCTCCAAACGCCGGGATATCGCTCACCCTGCTCCAGGTATGCGGGCGGCTGCAGCGCATTACCGAGATCGCCCCCCCCAATCTCCATGCCTGGGGCCAGTTGTCCACCCGTGCCGCCCGAGGTCCAAGACGTCAGAGACTTCTTAAACGCTGCGGCGGCGTATTTTGAATCGAGGATGACATACGCCGCATGTGCGCTGCTCAGGGACGGAGTCAATCGAGCTTCAAACATGATTGCGGTCAGCGGCAATTGATTCCAAAGGAAAACCATGGCTGCGAGCAACAGAAACGCCTGCCACCAGAACAGGAACGGCCTTCGCGCCGCCTTGGCCTTGTATCGTTGCACGCTGTGATTTCCCGCGTCCATACCGCTTTTCGCTTTTCCATTCCGGCGCTACGCAGCCTTATTCCGGCTTCTCGGCAACATTCACCCGCTGCACGCCGGCCTCACGCATGGCGTTGACAAACCGCATCACGTCACCGTGCGGCACCCGCTTGTCAGCCAGCAGAAGCAACTCCCGGTTCGCACTCAGCGCGACACGGCCTTTGACCCGTTCCGACAACAAAACCATCTGATCCGCGTCTTGCGCCACATAGCGGTCATCGTCGAAAAAAATCAAGGTCTCATCACCACCCGGAACGTCGCGCGCCACGGCAATCATGAGTGCGGTCAGACCCGCGTGCGTGCCTTCACGCAACGCCGCATGCGGCAGGTCGAAAACGACGCCGGGGCTGACGACCATGCGCTGGTTAACCGCAAGCAGAAGAACGATAATGATGATCACGTTGATCCAGGGTACTGAGGCCAAAAGCGATTGAGCCCAGACCCCTCCAAACCGGTACACATTCCGGTGCCGCCGAACCAGCTTGCTCCAACTTTCTTTTGTCTCCATCATCATGTGGACACCCCCCTCATAGCATCGACGTGTCCTGCTTGGTCAGGTAAGCGACAATTTCAGAGGCCGAGGCTTCCATATCCAGCACGATGCGCTCAATACGCACCATCAGGAGCGCGTACATAACATGGCAGGGAACCGCCACCAAAAGGCCTGCCACCGTTGTTACGAGCGCTTGCATCAGCCCGGCCGTCAGGTTCGTACTCTGAACAACGGGAGCCTGTTCGTTCACCACCTGAACGACTTGTATGACGCCGAACAAAGTCCCCAAAAGACCAAGTAGCGGCGCGATTTGGCACGTGATCGCCAACGACGCCAGCCGTCGCTCCAGACGGGATATCTCGGCCCTTCCCGTGTTGTCCACCGCTTCGCGAATAGCTTCACGCGTCCCTTGACGATGGCGGATAGCCGTCAGCACCACTGCCGCGACCGGCCCCGGGGTCTCGTCGCAAATCATCATCGCCTCATCGGTGTTGCCGTTCTCCAGCACATTGCACACGCCCTTCAGGAAATCGCCGTAGTCGATCTGCGCGCGACGCAGATTGAGCAACCGTTCGAAGAAAACGACAAGGGTCGCAATCCCCAGCGCGACAATTAACCAGAAGACGGGCCCGCCTTGCATGATCATTTAACTACCTCCCCCTTTGTCTCTGCGCCGCTGCGCGCCGCTCCCGGCCTTTTTTTCCGCAAACGTTCGATCTTTTGCCGCGCCTCATCTTCGCCCGGAACCCCGGCTTGAATGACCCGTTGCAAAACCCGTATCGCTTGCTCAGGCTGGCTCTTCTGCTCATACAGCTCGGCTATGTTGAACGCTCCGCGCACAAACAGGCTCGCGCTCGTTTCATCCTGCCATGCACCGCGTGCCCGCTCGTCCAGATACCGGATAATCACTTCCGAATAATACTCGTCGATCGCCTCGTCGATCCGTTTCAGTTTCTCAAGACACCGGCCCACTTTGTAATGAAGCTGCAAGGTCAGCGCAGGCGTCTGGTTCTCCTGAAACAACAGCTCGCGATAAGCATACAAAGCCTCTTTGTAGCGGATTTCGTTGTTAGCGCCCAGCGCGAACAGGCAGTCGCCTTTGCGCAACAGCGCGGCGCTCGCCCACTCGCCCTCCTGGACCTGCGCCGTAAGCTGATCCAACAGCAACACGGCTTCCTCGAAGCGCGCCAGTTCCATCAGCGCGTCCGCCTGAACCAGCCGGGCCTCCGGCAGCCTTAAGCTCTGAGGATACTCACGCACCAGCCGCGTCACCAGCTCAACCGCTCCAGTGAAGTCGGTCTCGCCGAAGGCCGCGCGGGCGGCCCAAAGCAAGGCGGCGTCTGACCAACTGTTGCCGGCCCAGCGCGACACATACTCCAAAAAAAAGCGACGCGCGTCGGCGAACTTGCCGCGGTTAAAATCGAACTTTCCTAGCCACAGCATCATGTCCGGCAGTCGCGGCGACTCGGGAAAATCCAGCAGGAAGGAAGCGCCCGCCGCACGCGCCTCCTTGTCACGGCCCAGC
>CAYSXF010000667.1:0-3405 GCA_964434815.1 uncultured Lentisphaeraceae bacterium | reverse complement strand
GCCTCACTGGTCGGTTGGTGGGATACGAGTGACATCGGTGGCACGTCGCTGAACAATCTGACACTTGCGGCGGGTGCCGGATTCCTCAGCAACTTCAGCAGTTCGGGCGTTGCTCTCACGTATGCGGGCCAAGTCCTGCAAGGTTCGACCACCCTTAATCTGAGCGGACTCAAATTCCCGATGGTCGCTAACTTCACGCCCGTGGACTTGACGCTGGGCAATCTTAGCGCCACAGGTATGGATCCGTTTTCGGATGTAATCCAGTTCCTGAGCACGTCCACGGCGAATACGACAACGAGCGCAACCTACATCGACTTGGCGACTTCGATCGCGAACGCTGGGGATGCCTCACTGGTCGGTTGGTGGGATACGAGTGACATCGGTGGCACGTCGCTGAACAGTTTTTCGTTCCCGGCGGGTTCGGCGTTCTTGGGCAATTTCTCGAGCCCGAGCGTGCATATTGTGTTCCCGAGTCCGGTGAACTAATTGTCGGTGACTATGATTTCCTGCTAAGAGAGGCTTAGCAGGAGTGAACATGGGGAAGTCGGTGTGTCTTACATGAAGTGTTGTAGAATCCCGGCTACCCCACAAAAGTGAAAGAGAAAACAAAATGAAAAAGATGATGGCGATGATGGCGGTTATTCTGGCGGCGGGTTTCATGCAGGCTGCTTCGGTTGGATGGAGTACAGGTCAGCTCAAGGCACCGAATCCTGATGGAACCTTTTCAGCGACGAGCTTGGGTTCCTCAACTGCTTACACGGCTGTGACGTTTTTCTTTGTAGACAATAGCGGTGTGGCGGGAGCAGCAGTCACGGGTTTGACCAACACGTCAGATCCTTCTGCTGGCTTAAGCGCTTATGGTCTGACGACTGGTGGTACTGCGTTTTCCGCAAACGCGAAATATTGGACATACGTCGTCGTTACTGCAAACGATAACTCGTTTTCACTGACGTCGTCGACGGCTTCATTCACTGTACCCGGTACAGGAAATGCCACCCTCAACTATCAAACGGGCGCAGGATTTGACACGGTTGCCAACAAACTGCCCGGGCAGTGGACCGTAGTTCCTGAGCCGACCTCGATGGCTCTGTTGGCGCTCGGCGCCGCAGCCATGGGTCTGCGCCGCAAGTTCCGCAAGTAGTCGGAAGAAGTTCATGAGTTAATTAGTGCGAGAGTGCATTAGTTGACAGGTGAAACGAAATGAGCCCTGGGGGAAACCCCGGGGTTCTTTTTTTTGTTCGCATGGGTGGGGATGATTCCTCGCGAACTGACGCGGACGCCTCGGGGAGGCGTCCCTACCGAAGGTGCGTTGTGTTCCCGAAGGCGCGTTGTGATCGGTGGAGTCAGTTGTGTTCCCGAAGGCGCGTTGTGTTCGAAAGGCGCGCCGTGCCGTCTGGTAGGGACGGTTCCCCGAACCGTCCGCCGGTCCAAGCAGCTGCAATGCCGTGCGGACGCCTGCGGGGAGGCGTCCCTACCGAAGGTGCGTTGTGTTCGGAAAGTACATTATGTTCGAAAGTGCGTCGTGTCGCCGGTAGGGACGGTTCCCCGAACCGTCCGCCGGTCCAAGCCATGGTAGCTGCAATGCCCTGCGGACGCCTGCGGGGAGGCGTCCCTACCGAAGGGGCGTTGTGTTCCCGAAGGTGCGTTGTGTTCGAAAGGCGCGCCGTGCCGTCTGGTAGGGACGGTTCCCCGAACCGTCCGCCGGTCCAAGCCATGGTAGCAGCAATGCCCTGCGGACGCCTGCGGGGAGGCGTCCCTACCGAAGGGGCGTTGTGTTCCCGAAGGCGCGTTGTGATCGGCGGAGTCAGTTGTGTTCCTGAAGGCGCGTCGTGTACGAAAGGCGCGTCGCGTCGCCGGTAGGGACGGTTCCCCGAACCGTCCGCCGGTCCAAGCTGTCGCCGCATTGCCCGGCGGACGCCTCGGGGAGGCGTCCCTACCGCCCGCAGGACGCCAAAAGGGACGGATGTCCGATTAATTACCTTGCAAATCATAAACCATACTGACTAAAATGCACGCAAATAAGGAGGCGTTATGTCATACAAACCCCGTTTTGCGCAAGCCCCGCTGAAAGAGTATGGCAAATGGTTCAGGGCGATATTGGTTCTCGGCTCACGTCAGGTCGGCAAGACCACTCTGTTGCGGCAGGCCTTTCCAGATCTTACGCTGATCACGTTCGATCCGGTGCAGGACATCCATGGCGCACGTCAGGATCCGGACCTATTTTTGGATAGCTTCCCGCCCCCGATCATTCTCGATGAGATCCAGTATGCGCCGGAGTTGTTCGCAGCTATCAAACGCCGCATCGACCGGACGCAGAACGTTGGTCAGTACTTCATGACCGGCTCACAGAACCCCGCCATGCTGAGGCAGGCGGCGGAGAGCATGGCGGGTCGTGTCGGCATCCTCGAGCTGGATGGCTTCGGCGTGGAGGAACTGGCGGGCGTCGGCCACCTCCCGCCGTGGCTGAAGGTTTGGCTGGAGACCGGGGGAGCGGCCAACCCCGAACACTACCGCTGCCTGCCGGAACAGTCTGGCGGCGTGCTTTCGGCCCTATGGCGGGGCGGCATGCCCGGCCTGATCGGGCTTCCCGACACGATGGTACAGCCCTTTCTGAACGCCTTCCTGCACACGTATGTCGAGCGGGACGTGCGGGTGATGGGCGACATCAGGGACATGGCAGGCTTCGGCAGGTTCGTCGCGCTGTGTGCGGCTCTGACCGCGCAAGAGGTCAACAAGGCGCAGTTCGGACGCGAACTGGGTATCGCACCGGCCACCGCTCAGAAGTGGCTCGACACGCTGGCGGCGACGTACCAATGGCACGAAGTTCCAGCCTTTTCGGGTAATGCGGTCAAAAGGTTGGCAGGCAAGGGCAAGGGGTATATGGCCGACACGGGGCTGGCGTGTCTGCTACAGCGACTGACGTCGGTGGAGGCCCTGAGCGCGTCGCCGTTGCGTGGCGCGCTGTTCGAGACCTGGGCGGTGAACGGTATTCGCAAGCAGTTCAGCACCCTTCCGGCCTCGCCGGGCTTGTACCATTGGCGCACGGCGGGCGGAGCGGAGGTGGATGTGGTACTCGACTGGAACGGCGTCAGGTATCCGGTCGAGATCAAATGCAAGACCCAGCTTTCTGGCCATGACCTGCGCGGGATACGGGCCTTCCGGGAGACCTATGATACGGAGGTTCCCGGAGTGATCGTTTACGCCGGCGAGTGCTGCCGGAAACTGGATGACATAACGTTGGCCATGCCGTGGAACGCAGTTGGAAACAGATAAGAAAGCGGCGGGCGGGTTCGGAGTGGTCGGGGAGGCGTCCCGAAGGTGCGTTGCGTTCGAAAGGCGCGTCGCGTCGCCTGGTAGGGACGGTTCCCCGAACCGTCCGCCGGTCCAAGCCATGGTAGCAGCAAT
>CAYSXF010000666.1:0-3411 GCA_964434815.1 uncultured Lentisphaeraceae bacterium | reverse complement strand
CCTGACGATCTCGTTGGTCGTTTTCTTCTTCCTCGTCGGACTGGACACTGACCTTCAACAGCTTAAGCGCGCCAAGGCTGGCGGCGTTGCGGCGGGCATCGGCGGCTTCGCCCTCTGTTTCGCTGTGACGCTTGTCGTGCTCCAGAAAGTTTCGCCTGCTCTGGTCGGCACCAACGGGTGGGATTGGACGACTCCGCAAGCGCTGCTGACAGGCACGGTGATTTCGGTGACCTCGCTGGGCATGTTGGGGCGGGTGCTGTCAGAGCGGCAGCGGCTGGAGTCGCCGGCGGGTAACGTGGCGCTCACGGCCGCGCTGACCGACAACGTGCTCGGCCTCTTTCTGCTGACCGTGTTCTCGGGGGCCGCATCGGCCGTGGCGGCGGGAGGGGCGCCCTCGCCGAATCTGCTGGCTTCCATGACGCTGCGGGCGCTCCTCGGTTTCGGGTTCATTGCGCTGTGCGGGTTCCCTATTGCGCGCTATGTGAACGGGCTGGCCCTTCGCGAGAAGAACTACGCCAGCGCCTTTGCGGTGTCGGCCGCCAGTCTGCTGATCGCCGGCGGCGTGATGGGGGCGATGGGGCTGTCGGTGATGGGCGGCGCGTATGTGATGGGCGTCGCGTTCTCCACGACAGATTTGCGCCACGAGATCCACGAGCGTCTCGACTTCGTCAGCGTCGTGCTGCTGCCAGCCTGCTTCGCGGCGGTCGGTATGCAGCTCGATCCGCGGCTGCTGACGGAGGCGCCGGTCGCCGCGGGCATCGGCCTCATCGTGGCCTTTTCCCTGCTGGCCAAGCTAGCGGGCAACGCGTTGCCTGCCGCCTTGGCGGATCTGAACCCGATTGGATGCTTACGCGTGGGAGTCGTCTTGCTGCCCCGCGGCGAAATAACTTTGGCGATGGTGGCGGCTGTGCTCGGTCTGGTGTCGCTGCCGCCGGGCGTGCTCTTCGGCGTGCTGGCGCTTGTGGCCGTCACCTGCGCCTGCGGGATATTTCTGACAGAACGTGCGTTCGCAGTCGGAGGCAACGGCACGCGCAAGAACTTCGCGATGCCAGAAACAGTCAGGATCACTTTTCAGTTTCCGTCCCATCAGACGGCTATGCTCGTGGTCAATCGCGCCGTGGCTATTTTTGAAGACGAAGGTTTCTACGCCCATCGGCTCAACCGGCATCAGGTGCTCTACCGGATCAGCCGCGAGTCGCAGGTGATTCACCTGCAAAGCCGCGAGGGCGAGGTGGTCTTCGAGTGCTCCGAACGGGAGCGGCCGTTGATCAACACGGTGATGCTGGAGCTGTCCTCCGGGGTCGAGCAGAGCCTGCGCGAACTGCAGAAGCCGCTGGACGATGTTGCGCTCCGCAAGAGCTTGCAGCGCACGACTGCGGCGGCACCGTCGGCCGGGGTGCTGCGCAATCGCTTTCTGCCCGAGACGCTCAGGCCGCGGCTGCTGGCCACGACCAAGCAGGGCGTGATTTCGGAGCTGGTGGGCATGCTCTTCGAAAACGGGCTGATCGAAGACCGCGAGTGCGCGGTGCGGGCCGTTTTCGAGCGCGAGCAGAGCCTCTCAACCGGGATGGAATACGGCGTCGCCATTCCTCACGCCCGCACGGATGCGGTGACGCAACTGGTCTGCGCAGTGGGCCTCAAGAAAGAGGGGCTGGAGTTCGCTGCGCTGGACGGACGCCCCGTGCGCATCGTCGTGCTGGTGCTCGCGCCGGAGAGTGCGCCCACCCCTCAGTTGCAGTTCATCGCGCAGATGTGCCGGTTGCTGAACGAGCAGGGGCGGGCCGCGCTGCTGGCGTGCGAGACGTGCGAGGACATGTACGGCGTATTGACCGGCGGGATAGCTGGGAACGCAGCGCAGGAGAAAAGGTCGCCTCTGGCGATTTACCTGCCGTGGCAGAGCATCGCGCTCGACATGGCTTCCTGTGACCGTGACCAGGTGGTTGCGCTGCTGCTGGCGCTGTGCGCGCGCAGCGGTGCGGTCGGTGCGGTCGAGGACGTCCGCCGCGATATACAGGCGCTGCCAGAGCTGACTCCTCAGGCGCTCGTGCCAGGAGTTGTCTTGCTGCCGGTTCAGACGCAGAACGTGTATCGCATGGTAGTTGCGCTTGGCGTTCGCACGCAAGTGGCGGCGGACACAGACGGATGCGGACGCGTGTGGATCATGGTGCTGTATCCGGCCTCTGCCGTCGAAGAAGTCGCCCGCGTCAAGGCGTCTCTGACGCGCGCATTGGAAGGAACGGGGCTGGCGGCGCTGCTGGCCGCAAAGACCGGCAAAGAGGCGCTGGACGTGTTGCTCCGCGCAGGGACGGGCTCGCTCGTTCTGCGGCCATCGTGTGGCAACACTTGACGGCTCGCGAGGACGCTCGCCCTCCAATAAATCGCACTTTATTCGCATGGAGGGCGAGCGTCCTCGCGAGCCGTCAACACTAGACGCGTTCACTCGTAGCGGAGGCAGTCAATCGGGTTCAGGCGCGAGGCGCGAAGAGCCGGATAGAAGCCAAAGAAAATGCCGATTGCGGCGCTGAAGAGGAAAGCGACCACCACGGACGACTCGGTGACGAGGATCGGCCACTCCTGAATCTGGCCCACGGTCCTTGCGCCGAAGATGCCGAGGGCGACGCCGATGAGGCCGCCCACAGTCGAGAGGGTAATGGCCTCGGTGATGAACTGGAGCAGGATGTCGCTGGGTGTGGCGCCGACGGCCATGCGCAGGCCGATCTCGCGCGTGCGCTCGGTGACCGAGACGAGCATGATGTTCATGATGCCGATGCCGCCGACCAGCAGCGAGATCGACGCTACGGTCGTGAGCAGGATGGTCATCAGCTTGGTGATGCTGCCGATCGTATTGGTGATCTCGGTCATGTCGATGGTGGTGAAGTCGTTGTCGGCGTTGCTGCCGAGCTTGTGGCGCTGGCGCAGCAGCTTGCTGATCTCCTCTTTGGCGACGGGGATGTCGTCCAGCGAATAAAGGCTGATCAGCAGCATGTTGACGTTGTTGAAGATCGTGTTCTGCAGGACGCGCCTGACGGTGGTGAAGGGTGCGATGATCGTGTCGTCCTGATCCGAGCCCATGGAGTTGCTGCCTTTGCGCACCATGACGCCCAGCACGCGGAAAGGCATGTTGCGGATGCGAAGGCTCTTGCCGGTCGGATCATCGCCAGGGAAAAGGTTGTCGGCGACGGTTTGCCCGATGATGCAGACGCGCGAGCCGGCGCGCTGGTCGGCGGCGGTGAAGAAGGTGCCGGACGCCATCTCCCAGTTGCGCACCTCGGGGAACTCGATGGAGACGCCCTGAATCTGCGTGGACCAGTTGTTCTCCTGATAGATGGCTTGGCCGCCGGAGCGGATAAGGGGGGTGACGGCACGCACGAGGTGCTGAAGGTCGCGGGCGATGGCCTCGCCGTCCTCGGC
>CAYSXF010000665.1:0-3420 GCA_964434815.1 uncultured Lentisphaeraceae bacterium | reverse complement strand
CCCCAGCGTCAGATTCCCGGTCACGGCGAGCGTCCCCGCGGCGGCAGACCCGGCGGCCACGGTCAGCGTGTTGGTGAGTGCCACGTTGCTCTGCACGACGAGCTGGCCCTGCTGCACCACGGTGGGCCCGGCGTTGCTGACCGCGCCCGTCAGGTAAACCGTGCCGGGGCCGGTCTTCGTGATCCCGCCGGGGCCGGTGATCGCGCCCGAGAATGTCACGTCGCCGCCGGCCGAGTGGAGGCGGAGTGCCCGCGTCAGCAGAAGATTTGAAGTGAAGCGCGATGCTGCCGTTGTGCTGTTTCCGCCCACCGACATGGTGACGGAGGAATCCAGCGTCCCCTGCACCAGCACGTTGCTGATGGTGAAGCCTCCGTCCGTCAGGAAAGCCAGGCTGGAGTTGGTGTCCGACTTGTCGTCGCCCAGCAGGATGGCCCCTTTTCCGAACGCGCCCGGCCCGGTGCCGTTGGAGTTATTGCCCGCCAGCAGGGTTCCTTTGCGGACGACGGTCTGATGGTTCAGGACGTTGGTCGCTCCAGACACGCGCCACGTGCAGGTGCCAGTCTTGACAAAGCGCACGCCGTTGGTCGGCGACTCCAGCCAGCCCGCGCCACTGAAGTACCCTTTCAGGAAGCCGGAGAACTCGAACGCGTTGGTCCGGTTGTCGCCAACGCAGATCGTCCGGGGATATTCGGTTACACCAGTCAGCGCGCCGTTTCCGGTCAGCGCACCGAATCCGCAGTACAGCGTGGCCGACAAGTTGCCAAAGTTCGCCGTCACCCCCTGCGGTATAATCAGCGTGCCGTTCGGGATGCCAACGCCACTACTCGAAGAGCTCCAGACGTTGGGTGCCAGCGTAATGGTCCCCGTGAACTTCCGGTGGATGGAAGAGGAAGGAGAATAAGTCGCCGCCGTCGCACTGGAGTTCGTGATGACCAGGTCGCCGTTCCCTTCAAAATAATCGTGGTTCGGCGTGTAGGCCCACAGTCCGCTTATTGCGCCGCTGACGCCGTTCAAATCGAGGGTGACGGGCTTGTCGCCCTTTTGAATTTCAATGCACATGCTGTCGCACATGTCGGCGCGTCCCCAGCCGCGACCAAAGAGCCACCAGCCGCCTTTCAGCGTTGTGCCGGGTTTGGCGATCACGCGCATGGGCTGGCTGCTCAAATAGGCGGTTGACAAGACCTCGACCGCACCTTCCTCAATGGTGAAGGGGTAGTCCTCGCGGCCGCATTGGAATCCGCTGATGAACGTCAGGGTTCCTTTGCCGCGTTTAATGAAGGGGCCGTTCATCGTAAACGAGTAGTTGGTGACGGTCTTTCCCTCGGGCACGTCGATCACGCCGCCCTGGGTTCCGGCCACGTTGATGGACACCCACCGCTTGATACTGGGCGTGGAGATGTTGGGCGAGAAGTTGATCATGTCCGAGTCGCCCGCGAACCGGATGCCGCCGCCGCACAGGGTGATCGTCACCGTGTTGGTCGACGGTGTTGCGGACGGCAGGTTCAGATCGGACGCGCGCCGGAACTCCACGGTGCCTCCCGTAATGTACATCGAGGAGGCCAGTGTCATGTTCGTGCAGTCCAAGACCAGCGTGCCGACGCCGGTCTTGGTCAGCGTCACAAGGGAGGTTCCGTTCGAGGCGATGGTGGACTTCATCACTAGTGTGCCCGGGCTATGCTGGTGAACGACCAGATCTTTCGCCGTGTTGCCGGAGGTGATTGTCCCGCCTTGGATGGTGACGGTGTTGGTGCCGACGCTGGGCGTCACCAGAATGCCGCCGCTCACCAAGTTCAGGCTTCCGGCCTGATCGACCGTGACATTCGCAGTTGTGTTGAAGCGCAGCGAATTGAGCGTCGTGGCGTCGGGAACCGAGCCGTTGGCAACGACGTCCACGTTCGTGTTGGCGAGCCAGCTCGTGGCATAGTTATTGTAGGCTACAAGATAGCCGTTCGAAACGCAGGCCCACGTGCCGGGTCCGTACGTGACGCAGCCGTCGGGACAGATGCCGTTGACGTTGGCCTTGTTCAACAGCAACGTGCCCTCTTCGCCGCCGAAAATGAGCGTGGCACCGGCGCCGGAGCGGCTCAGAGTGGATCCGAAGTTAACCGAAATCTCGCCGCGGTGCGTCAGGTTGCTGACCACGGAGGCTTTTCCAACCTCGAAGTAGAGTCCTCCGGTGGCTTGGGCAAAGCTACCTGGCAGGTTGACCGGATCGTTCTTGAACAGGAAGGTGCCGCCCGCCATGCGGAACGCGCCGCCGGTCGGCAGTCTGTTCGACAGGTATTGACTGTAGTCCGCAACCGTGACGCCGTCGTACCAATACGACTGCATTGAGGCGTTGTTGGCGAACGTGCCGTTCGCGGACAGCACGAAAGTCCCTCGCCCATACCGGTTCAGCCCATCCTTCACATTCGAATTGGCCGACAGCACACGCTGGGTCACCGTGACACCTTCAGGAATTTCCACGTTCATGGATTTGCTGTTGGTCGTGATGAGGGCCGTTTGGCTGAGATTGACATCCGAGGCGAAGAAAAGGCGTCCGTTGTTGAAGAACAGAGGCCCTGTGCCCAAAGCGTTGGCGTTGGTGACGCACAGCAAACCTGCCGAAAGCAGGGTGCCGCCGCTATACGTGTTTGCGCCATTCAAATACAGGAAATTCGCATTCACTTTCTCAAGCGAGAAACTTCCGCCCTGTTCGGAGATCGGTCCGTTGATCGCAACCGTGCCCCACCTTGCCATATACCACGTTCCGCCACCCATGGCGGCGCCGATTTTCGTGTTGCCCGTCAAAATTACCGCGCCATACCAGACGCTGGTGTGGTTGGGCAATCCGCAGCTCGAGCCGAACGCGCCGTAACTGCTGGCGGCGCCCGGCCCCGCACCGGCCAGATAAAGCGTCTTCCCCTGCCCGCCGTCGTAGCCGTACATATTCAGCGCGCCGTTGGTGGCAACATAAATGGAAGAACCCAGCCCGAGTTGTCCTTGGTCTCCGCCCACGCCCAGCGTTGCGGAATCGGCGCGCAGGATGCCGTTGCTGATCAGCACGGAGCCCGAGAAGGTGTTGTGATCAGAGAAAACAATCGGCACATATCCAGACGTGTTGTCGATGATCACGTTCCGCCCCGAGACATTTTCAGTGATCGGCGTCACAAAATGGATGGCCGGGCCGCGGTTGTCCGAATTCGGCACTTTATAACGGTAGGACATGTACAGATCTGAGTTCAGCCGCAGAGGCGGGTTAAAGATCATGCGGGTCTGCGCGGTGTCCTCCGGCAATAGCAGGATTTGGGCCGGCACGGAAGAGACCCCCGAGTCCAGCGTAAACCCCCAGCTCGCATAATAGCGATTGTATTCATCAAGGTTGGCGGCGAAGTGCAAAATGAAATGCACGCTTTTCGAAAAGTGGGGCAGGCGGCTGGC
>CAYSXF010000664.1:0-3421 GCA_964434815.1 uncultured Lentisphaeraceae bacterium | reverse complement strand
GCCTTATTGGCTGCGCGGGTACGGCGACTTAGGCTACGTGCTGAAGGACGATAAGGTCATCGCTACGGCCCGCAAGTGGATTGACGGCATTTTGGCGAACCAGCGGCCCGACGGCTATTTCGGCCCGCTCCGCTTGAAGACCGCCGCGAAGGGTGCGGCCGACCTGTGGTCGCACATGCTGGTGCTGGACGCGCTCCATTCCTACTACGAGTTCAGCGGTGACGAGCGCGTGCCTGCGTTCATCCTCAACTACTTCAAGTGGCAGAACGCGCAGCCGCTGGAATCTTTCAAGGTCGGCTGGGGCGCGCTGCGCTGGGCTGACAACATGGCGGTCATCTACTGGCTCTACAACAAGACGGGGGAAACGTGGCTGCTCGACCTCGCCCGCAAGATTCACGAGAACTCGGTCGACTACACCACGGGCATTCCGAACTGGCACAATGTCAATCTCGCCCAGGGTATCCGCGAGCCTGCGGAGTATGGGATGCAGGCCAAGGAGCCGAAGTTTTTTGACGCCACCGAGTCAAACTATCAGACGATCATGGGTGCGTGGGGCCAGTTCCCCGGCGGCGGGTTCGCGGGGGACGAGAACATCCGCAAGCCCTACCGCGATCCGCGCCAGGGGTTCGAAACGTGCGGCTTTGTGGAGTTCATGCACACCTTTGAGATGATGACGCGCATCTCGGGTAATCCCCTCTGGTCGGACCGCTGCGAGGAGATCGCCTTCAACTCGCTGCCCGCAGCGCTGACGCCGGATCACAAAGGGCTGCACTATGTCACCTGCGCCAACTGCATCCAGCTCGACAATGAGAAGAAGGGCCGCCAGTTCGACAACAAGTTCCCGATGCTGGCCTACAAGCCGGGCATCCACGACTACCGCTGCTGCCCACACAATGTTGGAATGGGCTGGCCTTACTATGCCGAGGAACTCTGGCTAGCCACTGCCGACAACGGCCTCTGCTCTTCGCTCTACGCCGCCTCGGAGGTGAAAGCCAAAGTGGCTGGCGGCACGGAAATCGTCATCGCTGAGGAAACGGACTATCCCTTCAGCGACACCGTGAGCCTGAGCGTCTCAGCGCCCAAGCCGGTGAGCTTCCCGCTCTATTTGCGGGTTCCTCGCTGGTGCGAGAACGCGTCGTTGAAAATCAACGGCCAGGCTATGGATCTGAAGGCCGCTCCGCTCTCCTACGTTGCTGTCCGGCGCGAGTGGAAAGAGGGCGACACCGTTACACTGCAATTGCCGATGCGCGTTTCAGTGCGCACCTGGGGCAAGCAGATGAACGCCGCCTCTGTGGATTTCGGACCGCTGACCTTCTCGCTGAAGATCGGCGAGAAATGGCAGCGCTACGGCGGAACGGACGAGTGGCCGGAGTTCGCGGTGCTCCCCACGTCACCTTGGAATTACGGGCTGGTGGTCGATGCGCATGACCCCGTGAAGTCCTTTGAGGTCCTTCGCAAGCCCGGCCCTCTGGCTACAAATCCGTTCACGCCTGAACGTGTGCCGCTGTCGATCCGCGCCCAGGCCAAGCGAATTCCCGCCTGGCAGGCCGACAAGGACCATGTGGTCGGCGTGCTGCAGCAGGGGCCGGTTCGCTCGGAAGAGCCGACTGAAACCGTGACCCTCATTCCGATGGGCGCGGCGCGTCTGCGCATCACCGCCTTTCCGGTCATCGGCGCGGGTTCCGAGGCCCACGACTGGGGGACTCCGCTACCGCCTCCGAAAATCACGGTGTCGTTTGCCGGCGTGGATCATCCCGAGGCGCTCAGCGAAGCCATGACGCCTTCCGCCTCCAATGACAAAGGCGTGCCCCGGTTCACATGGTGGCCGCACAAGGGCACAACCGAATGGGTGCAACTCGATTTCGACGCGCCCCGGACAGTTTCTTCCTCGTCTGTCTATTGGTTCGACGACACCGGCAAGGGCGGCTGCCGCGTTCCGAAGGCCTGGCGGCTTTTCTACCGCGATGGCGAATCATGGAGGCCGGTGGACAGCGCTTCTGATTTCAGTACGGCTCTTGACCGTTACAACACGGTTTCTTTCAAGCCGGTCACGACCTCCGGCTTGCGGCTGGACGTGCAGTTGAGCGAGAAGTTCTCAGGCGGCATCCTCGACTGGCGGATCGAGAACCGGAAGGGGATGTAGGATGTGACAGTCAAGTGTCAGGCGTGCGGCGGCTCGACGGAGTCGCACCCGTCGGAATCGTGTCGCACAGGAGCACTTCATAATGGTATACTGAGTTTATGAAGAGCATGGCTATCCAAATCGGAAGCATGAGAGATAAGAAACCTACGGACGATGTTGCTTACTGGCTGAACAAGTCGCCGCAAGAGCGTTTCTCTGCCATCGAATTTTTGAGGAGTCAATGGTATGAAACTCCCCCAAGACTTCAAAGAGTTTTTAGAATTGTTCAACGCGAAGGGCGTTGAATACATGATTGTTGGCTCGTATGCGCTCGCCTATTATGGTGCGCCGCGCTATACGGGCGATATGGATGTTTTCGTCCATCGCACGGAACATAATGCCAAGCGCATCATTAAGGCCTTAAACGAATTCGGCTTTGTTTTCCCTAATCTCACTTGGGCCGACTTTGTCAAAGACGATACGGTTGTTCAACTCGGTGTGCCTCCGGTACGTATCGACATTCTGACCTTTCTTTCTGGGATGGATTGGAAGACGGCGACTATCCATAAAGTGTCGGACGAAATCGATGGTGTCCCCATTTTTGTGATCGGGAGAGAAGATTATATCGTCAACAAGAGAGCCAGTGGCCGTGCAAAGGATCTGGCCGATATTGAGGCCCTTGGCGGATAGATATTCTCCAGCCAGAGCGCATCGAACGGGCGATGCCGCTAGACTTTCGCCAAAGAGGACTTCGACATGAGATACACAGAGTTTCGTGATGCGATTCAGAAAGAGTTGCGTCAGATGCCCGAAGGTCTGACTTGGGTCGATTTGCGCGATCGTCTCGGCCTGCCCTATGACCGCCCATGCCCGACTTGGATCCGGCAGTTAGAGAGGGAGATTGGTCTTTCCAGGGTGAAGGGGCGCGCACGGAGTCTTGTTTGGAGACTCGCTGCAGGTCGCAAAATCATTGCCATACTCTGCGGTCTCATCCCACTGCTCGCGGCGGCGGAGCCCGTGGCACGGGACGCGGACCTGCGCTTGCCGGAGACCGACATTCTCTGGAAGGCTGTCAAAGATTACGTGGAGGTTCAGCCGGTTCCAGAATATCAGCACGCCTCCGAAGCGGCGCGCGAGGCTTTTCGCGACATCAAATATGGCGTGCGGATTCATTGGGGGCTGTATGCCATCAAGGAGTGGAAAGAGAGCTGGACGTTTTTGACAGCAACGCCGGCGGAGCGCCAGGCTTATCAGGCTGTCTCTTATACACATCTGACGCTGCCGACGAATAGAGAGGTG
>CAYSXF010000663.1:0-3426 GCA_964434815.1 uncultured Lentisphaeraceae bacterium | reverse complement strand
TGCGATTACCGCTACCCCATTCGATGCGCATCGAATGGGGTAGCGGTAATCGCAAGGGCAGCTTCCGTATCGTGGTGTCTCGCAGCGCGGTTGAAATCACCAAGAACCCGTCTGTAGGTGAGGATAAGGACGCGACCGAACCGATTGCGCGCAAGGCGCTGAAATTGGGAAAAAACCGCTGGTATCCCATTCGTGTCACCTTCAAGGGCAACGAAGCCACGGTGCAGGTGAATGATACGGTAATGAAAGGCTCGCACGAGGTTCTGGGGCAGCCCAAAACGGCGCTTAACTTTCTCGTGTTCGGCGACACGGCCGGATTCCGGAACGTGAAGGTGGTGAAGTGAGTTGGACGTGGCAGGAGAATATGAAAATGAGACGTCTTTTTGTCGCACTTGTCTGCGTCGTCTTTGCGGATAGAGGTGTCGCAGCGGACTCGGATCGCTATGTCAAACTGGTTCCTCTCCCGACCGGGCAGGTCGCAGTTGTCGCTGAAGGCGATATGGAGGCCAGGAGCATCGGCAGCTACTCGGTCAGGATCTATTCGAATGCGGACTCGAAATATCCCACGGACGATTATATCTGCGGCCTCGTCCAGCCGAGGGATGGAACGGTCGAGGACGTGAAGTTCGCCGATGTCAACCAAGACAAGAGCAAAGAGCTTATCGTGACGATCCGCTGTGTCGGAACGGGCCAGTATCTGTCTGCCGACGCGTTCAGTTTCAAAGGCAAACGCCTGACCCGAGTCGGCTCGGTTTCGGATTTGCCGAAAGACGCGGACTGTGTTGCAGCGCTGGAGAAAGCGATTTTAAAGAAGCAGGATATCATCCCGCCGGCCATCCGGGAACAGTTGGACAAAACGTATCCGGGCTGGCGTCCGCATCAGGTTGATCCGGATGCGCTGAAATTCTTCAAGGACAATTACCCTGGAAATCCCACGGTCGCTCGCGGCGACTTCAACGGCGACGGGCTGGAAGATGTCGGGCTGTTGATCGACCAGGGTAAGCAGTGCCTGCTGATCATCGCGCACCGGACCCAAGGTACAGAGAATTACAGTATCCTTCACTTCGATCAAGACGGGGCTGATTACATACTCGTTTCACGGAAAGGCAAGGGCGGGTATGACCACAATACAGGCAAAGGCTTTATCTTTCCTAATGACTCGGTGGAGGTGAACTGGTTTGAGAAGGCTGCAAAGGCATATGTCGTTAAAGGTGGTAATTACTTTGAGGCTCAAACGTCTGATTGAGAGGGCCTGCTGCAAGTTTAGAAATCGAATTGACTTTAGCCCCCGCGCACTCACATAATCACATTTCAATAATTAGTGTATGTCCGCCATTCGTTTGGCGATAGAGAAAGGGATACATGAAAACACGGTGCACACGCGGTCTTTTGATCGGTTTCTTCTGTTCGTTCGCTTGGCTGAGCGTCTCGGCCGCAACGCGGGTCTGTTCCGTCTACATCGAAAGTTACTCAGCGCTGCAGAAACAGATCTTTCTTGGCGCGGAGATTTTCCAGGCACCCCAGCTCGGCGCTCTGCCGATGGTGATCACCAAGGCGTTGCCCGGCGCGGCCCAAATGGACAACGGGAAGCCAGTCGCTCTGCATGTTCTCGACATCGGCGCGGGGAAGACCGGCTTCGTCTTGGAGGTCACACCTGCGGGCACCGCTGAAGCGTACCTGCAAGCCATCGCAGGGGCCGAGGCGAAGCTACCTGTCCCTGTGGCAGGACTCTACCAGTTGCCGGACGGTACGGCCGCCCGGATTGCCGGCGGCCATGTGCTGCTCGCCATGAAGGGCTCCGATCTGGATGCCTGCCTCGGCAAGGGTGCCGACCCGCTGCCCGCCATGCCGGCTATTCCCGGCGTCATCCGCGTTTCCATCTCACCAGCCGCACTTCTGCCGATGTTCGAGAATTTCAAGAAGACAATGGCGGCGATGTCCGCCGCAGGAGGGGCTAAAACCGACCAAGGTCGGCGCTCTCTCGAAACGGTGTTTGATTTTTACGGCCTGTTCCTCGGCCAGATGGACGCGCTCCATATCGGGCTCGACATCCAAAGCGAAGGACTCTTTTTCCATACCCGCCTTGCTCCGAAGCCCGGCTCCGATATCGCCGCGATTATGGCGTCGCTCAAGCCCGTTCCGTCTGCCGAACGCGCGTTCATTGAAGCGAACTCGCTCTTCAGTTATGCGGCAGGCAGCTTCACGCTGCCGCCTCTGCTGAAAACGCAGATCGTGGAGCTCTACACGAAGATGCTCACGCTGGCGCCGAATTTTGAGGCGGCTCAAGCCAACGAGCTTGCGGCGGTCATGAACCAGTCGATGCAAGCGGTCGGCGCCCCGATGGCTTTCAACGGAAGCCTGTCCACGAACAGCCGGGCGCTTTTCGTGCAGGGCGTGATGAATATTCCCAATCCCGGAGCCTATCTGGACAGACAGCTTGCGATGATGAAGACGCCCGCCTATCAGAAGATGATGAGCCAGTCGGGCATGCGGATGTCGGAGCCCACCCAGCGCGCGTATAAAGGCGTCACGATTCATACGTGGAGCAATCTCTTTGACGAAAAGACGTTCGCTAAGCTGATGCGGGACGCGCTTCCCAGCAATACGCCGCCTCAAGACGTTGAAGCCGCGACGCAGGCCAGCATGGGGCCCATGCGCGCGGTGATGCAGCTCTTCTGCAACGGCTACGAATATGCGGCCACGCCGAAGGGCGTTGTCTTCGGCATGGGCGCTCCTGCGATGATCGAAAAGACCATCAGCCGTGTCCAAGCGCCTGCCGGGCTGTCTCCGGAGGCGGACCGCATTCAGACGCTATTCGCACCTGCAACCGCACCTTATGTTCTAGGGCGCTTTTCGCTGAGCGGACTGATGGGCCTCGTGCTGTCGAGCCAGCCCGAGCTGGCCGCAGCCTTGCAGAAACAAGCGCAGGCGCAGCCCGCTGGAGAGGGTGTCGTTTTCGCCCATTGGGCTAATCGCGGTGAGGCCTGTTCAGCTTTGCTGATCCCGCCGTCTGAAATCAAGGCCATTACGGCGCAGACTCAGGCGATACAGGCGCAGGCCATGAAGAAGAGTCAAAGCGGAAGGGCCCCGAAGCCGGTCGCGCCGGTTGAGCCGCCCAAATAAGGCTCATGTGAAGTCTGCCCTTGTTCCTTGGTTCTGATTAACGCTGCGTCTTCCGCTAGCTTAAGGTATTCTGTCACCATGAAGACGGCACTCGCGCTTGGCATTCTCCTCGTGTCCGCCACCACGCTTTTCGGGGCGGAGAAACCCAATATCCTGATCATTCTGACGGATGACCAGGGATATGCCGATGTGTCCGCCTACGGGCGCACGGACGTGCGGACGCCGCATATCGACCGGCTGGCGAAGGAGGGCATGCTCTTTCCCAACATGCGGGCCAACTGCACGGTCTGCTCGCCCTCGCGC
>CAYSXF010000662.1:0-3431 GCA_964434815.1 uncultured Lentisphaeraceae bacterium | reverse complement strand
GCCGAAGGCGCTAGCGACGCTGCTGGTGATTTTTGATTCAAAGAAAAGAAAGGCTTTCGGGGGCGCTCTGCGGACGTTGATCAGCTTCATCACGGAGCACCTGTTCTCAGCGCTGATGGCGCCGGTCCTGATGCTCTTCACGTCGCTCTCCGTCACGTTCGTCCTGTTGGGCCGCGAGATCGCATGGGGCACACAGCGCCGCGACGCGGGCGGAATGGACTGGGGCGGCATCCTTCGCGCCCACGCGTGGCACACGGCGCTCGGACTCATCGGCGCGGAAATCTCTTACCGCATCCACCCCGTCTTCTTCTTGTGGATGCTGCCGGTGACGGTCGGACTGATCTTCTCGATTCCGCTTTCCGCGCTGCTGGCCCACGAGTCGCTAGGCCGCGTATTGAACCATATCGGTTTGTTCAGGACGCCGCCGGAGACGGACCTCTCTCACATGGTGGCGCACATGGAGAAGAACCTTGAGGTCTGCCGCAACCAGTTGCCGCCGCCCGAGTGGCTTCGCAAGCACTACGGCGTGGCCCAAGTCTTGCTCGATCCCTATATCAACGCCGCGCACATCTCGCTCCTGCGGGCCAAGCGCAAGATGAGTTATCCGACCACCGCCTATTTTCAAAAGCTTAGCGACCGCCTGTTGACGCAGGGCCCCGAGGCGCTCAACCGCCGCGAACTGCTTGCGCTGCTGCGCAACGCGGACTCGATGACCGAAGCGCATGACCGCCTCTGGATAATGCCTGACCGCCTCTTGCCTGATTGGTGGAAGATCGCGATGCGCCATTACAACGTCCTGACCGGACGTCCGCGCTCGCCGCTGTACCGCTGATCCGGGCGGGATGTCCTTTCCTTACCTTTCACTTTTGAGCAGAACGGGGTTGACTGTTTGCACACTGCACCCTCATTATAGTGGCAATCATTATGGAGGAACTCTTTCTGTTCACGTCAGGGTGGCGTGCGGTCGGTTCTGGCTCACATGATGGGATGCTGGATAAGCGGGATGGAGGTAGGCGAATGAGCGGGATCAATTGGCTTGTCATTGCGGCACTGGTAGTGGTTTTGGGCGCGGGCGGCGCTTCGGCAGTCGATAAGGCAAAGAAGGACCCAACTTCTCCGAAGACCCTTACTAAGGTGCCGTCTGACGTGTATGCGAAGTATGACATCAATAACAACGGCACACTCGACCCGGCTGAGAAGGAGGCCATCAAAAAAGATTTCGCGGCCAATCCGGCTGATTCGCTTCTCAAGCCCTATGATAAAAACAACGACGGCAAGCTCAGCGCTGACGAAATCATGGGCATTCCCGCAAACCAGCATGTGGATCCTCCTGCCAAGCCGAGTAAGCCTAAGCAGAGTAAGCCTAAGAAGAAGTAGCTGAAGGCCTGTCGGCCGTGTCGGCCGACGCGCGGTCTGGAAGCCGGTTTTACGTTCTCCAGATTTAAGGCACAAGCGTCAGCCGTCCCCAGGCGCTGCGGTCAGAGGAGTCGCGCGGGCCGCCGTTCCAGACGAGCTGGCTGGAGCGCTGCTTGCCGTCCGTGCTATTGCCGACAGCGAGATCGAAGAGGAACGTCTGTCCCTCCTTGGGCGTGACGGCGAGGGCCGTCCATGGGATCGCCGCCTCGAGCGTGTAACCCTTTCCGTCCACCGAGGGCGTCACGGAGGTTTCGATGGCGGGCTGCTTGGCCTGGTTGACGACGAAGGTCTGGTTGTTCTTGCCCGCGCCCAAGAGGATCTGGCGGTCGGTGAAGAGCAACGGCCCTCCCTGATCCAGCTTTTCGCTGCCGATGAAAAGCTCCAGCACATCGGCATTCCAGAGGTCACCGCCCGTGTGCCCGTTCAGCATGGGCGTGGGGTCGGTGACGTTCGCCAGCAGGTAGAGGCTCTTGTCGTCCCAGCTCACCTTGAAGGCGGCCTCCACGCCGCCGGTTTCGCGGCCCGCGACGAGGCGGTCGGCGCCGATGCGCTCGGGCGGCCGGCCGGGCCAGCCCGCGAGTTGGCCGTCGATGACCATGGGCGCGGTGGGGCGTCCGGCTGAAACCTTGCGCGTGGCGCCGCCGGCCTTGCTGCTGAAGCGCGGGTTGTCGAGCAGGTAGGGGGCTTTGCCGTCCAGCCACACGTCGTAGATCGCCGCGTGGGTCTTGGCCATCTCGGCGAAGAGGTCGCGGTAAGGGCGGTCGGCGACATTGAAGAGTCCGGTGTTGGCGCGCTCGCCGTTGAGCCCCTCGAAGAAGCGGCCGGTGACCGCCTGGTCGAGCAGGGTGAACCATTCGATGCCGACCACGAAGCCGAGTGCAGCCGCGCCTTCAACATAGTGGCGGTAGGCGAGGCCGCGCTCGCGCTGCGTGGCCATGTCCATGTTGCTGGGTGCGACGTTGCTCTCCTTGGTGGCTGTGAAGTAGAATTCGCTCCACATCTGCGGCTTGCGGCCGCTCCACTCGTAGAGGCGGCGGATGAAGGAAGCGTCGATGCCGCAGGTGTAGTAGTTGATGCTGATGACGTCCATGTACTTGCCGGCCACGCGGCAGAGCGTCTCGCTGTTGGCGGTGCCGGGCTGCCAGCGGTTGCCGATCAGCATGTGGTTTTTGTCGTACTTGCGGAAGGTGGCGGTGACGGCGCTGTAGTAGGTTTCGAGGAAGCGCTCGGTGTAGGCCTGCATGTCCGTGAAGGCCGCCTGCGTGGTCATCGGCAGGCCGCGGTCAGCCAGCGCTTCGAACGAGGCGGCATCGAGGCCCCAGGCGGCGTTGAAAGCGGCGATCTCCTTGTACTTGGCCTGAAGCTGGGCGACCAGCTCGCGCTTGCAGGCGTGCTTGCCGGGCAGCGCTGGAATCGCCCGCGGAATATCCTCAAAGCCCTGCTCATTGTCGAGAAAGTAGCCGATGATCAGCGGATCGCTTGCCTTCTCGGCGACCGACTTAGCGAACAGGGTGTCCATCTTGGCGAGGTTCTTCCGGTCGAACGGGTCGAACACGCCGCGCACGCCGGGCACCGCCGCGCCGAGGGTCCACGCGCTGAGCGGCAGGGAGCTGACGCGCGGGAAGCCCTTCTGTTCGAAAATCGGCGAGTTGCCCGAAAAAGCGCCGACGGAGTTGAAGCCGACCTGGCGCACGCGGTCGACGAGGCGGGCGGTGTGGGCGTCGTCATCGAACGCGCCGTACTTGCGCACCACGTTGGCCTTGTAGAACGAGACCGCGCGCGGGTTCCACCACTTCTCGGGATTCCATGCGTTGCCGAACGCGCCGTCGTGCGGAGGCAGCCACTCGTAGACGTCCTCGCGTTTCTCGATGGAGGTGTAGTCCTCGCCCGGGCCGAAGGTGCAGACGCCGAGGTGGAAGAAGGCGTCGCCGTCGGGATCGGCCAGCACCCACACGTCGCGGGCGCCGATTTTCTTCGCTTCGACGTGGAAGAAGCCGGTCTTCTTGAGGCCGATC
>CAYSXF010000661.1:0-3436 GCA_964434815.1 uncultured Lentisphaeraceae bacterium | reverse complement strand
CCTCTCTATTCGTCGGCAGCGTCAGATGTGTATAAGAGACAGGGCGGCGGCAGCGGCACGAGCACCGGCTACGGCTCCATGCAGGTCCACAACTACGGCGCGAACGCGACGCAGACCCTCTTCGCGGTCAACTGTTTCAACAACAACAACACCCTCTGCATCGGCATCGGCAACTGCCCGGGTCAGGCGAACACGGACTGGACCTTCGCGAACAACGCCGGCTCCTACAATCTCCGCCGCCTGCACATCTTCGTGCTGCCCGGCGGCGACCTCAACCCGGACACCGTCCGCCCGACCCTCATCAGGGCCACGGGCACGATCGCCCAGAACCGGGTCTGCGTCTCCTTCAGCGAAGCGCTGGCCGACACGGCCGCAACGCCCTCGTTCTTCACCCTCAACAACGGCGTGGCCGTGACTGGCGCAACGCTGTCGGCGAACAGGATGTCCGTGACCCTGACCACCACGCCGCAGACCGCAGGCCAGACCTACACGGTATCGGTGACCGGTGTGCGCGACCGCTCCACTGTAGGCAACCTGATCCTGCCCGGCTCGACAGCCTCGTTCACCGCGCCGACAGCCTCGTGGCCGTCCGTGCTGACCAACGTGGCGGAAGCCGCGTCGTACGCGCTGATCCACCAGCTCGCCATAACGAACATCAGCATCTACACGGCCGGTGCGAACTACACCCTGGACGAGAGCCTCTACCAGACCCAGACGTTCGACCGCGTGGCTTACTGCCTGGAGCTGGTCACCAACGGGGTCTCCAAGTGGGTGTACGTCTCGATGGACGCCTTCACTTCGGATCTCTCCAAGATCGGCCTGCCGACCGCGGACCGCGGCGCGATGTACCAGCAGTACGTCAGCAACATGAACGTCTACGCCTCGGCGACCGTGGCGAACCAGGCGGTGACGACAGGCGTCTTCACGGCCGGCAACATCGAATTCTGGCCGAGCAACTACGGAAACACCAACGACAAGAATATCCCCGGCGCAAGCGCCACGCTGTACGATTTCGGCGACGGCGGCGGGCCGAACGGCACGACGGCCGGCCACGGCTGCATGCAGGTCCACAACTACCTGCAGGGCTACACAATCTTCGCGATCGACCACTTCGGCGCGAACGGCGAGATGCCGGGACTCGGCATCGGCAACAACCCCGTCTGGTCGAACAACGATCCTGACTACACCTTCACCTACAACGCACCGACCTACAGCGTGAAGAACCTCTACGTACTCGCGCGCTGGGGCAGCACGCCCGCGTATCTGCTGTCGGGAACACGCCCTTCGGTGTACATCAACCCCGTTTCCCGCACTGTGCATTTCGGCGAACGTGCCTCCTTCTTCGTCCAGACATCGGGCGCGACCGCCTACCAGTGGCGGCACAACGGCGCTTGGATACCGGGGGCGACCCACTCCTGGCTGGATGTGAAACCCGCCAAAACACGGGACGCGGGATCTTATGACGTGTTAGTTTTCGGCTCAGGCACGGCATACACCGCCAGCCAGAGCGCCAATCTCAACGTGATCCAGATCTACACCTTGCTGATTTTTAAATAGCCGCATGTTCTCACCGTCGACTCCCCTTTTTTGCGGTGTGAGTGGACAACAGTGTGCTTCCGCTTTAGCGTTCAGGCGACAGGCGCCTCTCGCTACCAATGGCGGCGTAACGGCGTCCCGATCACGGGCGCGACGCTTTCCTATCTGGAAGTGCCAAACGCACACGCCAACAGCGAGGGCTCTTACGACGTGCTGGTCTTCGGGTCAGGAACTGCGTTCGTTGCAAGCAGCAGTGTGTCCCTTGACGTGCTCTCACGCGGCTCGTTGTTCCTGGTTCGGCAAGTCCTCTGCGATCGGACGCTCAACGTGCTTTTCCCTGAGAAGATCGCCGCAAAAAGACGCGACTTGTGGTTGACATTGCACCCTGCCTCAACGACAATCAAAAGGCATCACGAAGCACCGAACAGAGAGACTCCTATGATTGCCATCGTCGACTACAAAGCCGGCAACCTGACAAGTGTGCAGCTCGCCTTTCAAGCGCTCGGCGCCGACGCCCAGGTCACATCCGACCCATCCGCCATCCTCGCCTCTGACCGCGTGGTTTTCCCAGGTGTCGGCGCGGCCGGTTCGGCCATGCACAATCTGGCTGATCTGAAGCTGATCCCCGTGTTGAAGCAGGTCGCGTCCAGCGGGAAGCCGTTCCTTGGCATCTGCCTCGGCACGCAGATCCTGTTCGACTTCTCTGAAGAGGATGGCGGCGTGCCGACCCTCGGCATCCTGCCCGGCCGTGTCCCGCGCTTCCGGCCTTCCGACCGCTGGGACAAAGTGCCGCAGATGGGCTGGAACCAAGTGACGGTCGCGCGTCCGCACCCGCTGCTCGACGGCATCGCGGGCGGCAGCGAGTTCTACTTCGTCCACAGCTATTACCCGGCCCCCGCCGATCCCGCCCTGGCCATCGGAACGACCTCTTACGCCGGCGTAACCTTCGCCTCCATGGTCGGACGCGGGAACGTGGCCGCCACTCAGTTCCACCCCGAGAAATCAGGCCGCATCGGTTTGCGGCTGCTGTCGAATTTCATCGGTTGGAATCCACCCTCAAACGTGTAACCATTCCTCATGCTCACGAAACGCATCATCCCCTGTCTGGACGTCATCAAGCGGCGCGTCACCAAAGGCGTGAAGTTCCAGAACAACGTCGATCTGGGCGACCCGATCGAAATGGCCGTGCGCTATTCGAACGAAGGCTGTGACGAACTGGTCGTCTACGACATCACCGCGTCGGCCGAGCACCGTCCCATCGACATCGAAATGGTGCGCGACGTGGCCCGCGCCATCCGCATCCCCTTCGCCGTGGGGGGCGGCATCTCCAAACTCGACGACATGTCGCGCGTGCTGCTCGCGGGCGCTGAGAAAATATCCGTCAACTCGCTCGCCGTCAAGAACCCGGCGATCATCTCCGAGGGCTCGCGGGCGTTCGGCGCGCAGTGCATCGTGCTGGGCATGGACCCAGTCGCCAACCCTGACCGCACGCGCTTCCCGAGCGGGTATGAGATCACCACCCGCGGCTTCCGCGAGCGCACGGGCATCGACGCCGTGGAATGGGCCAAACGGGCGGAGCAGCTCGGCGCGGGTGAGATCGTGGTGAACTCGGTGGACGCGGACGGCACGCGCGCGGGTTTCGAGCTCACGATCACGCGCCTGATCGCCGAGGCGGTGCGCGTCCCGGTGGTCGCCTCCGGCGGTGCCGGCTGCGCCGCTCACCTGCGCGACGCCTTCAACATCGCCCACGCTGACGCCGCCATCGTGGCCGGCATGATCC
The DNA here is from genome assembly GCA_964434815.1 of uncultured Lentisphaeraceae bacterium. Lineage (GTDB taxonomy): Bacteria > Verrucomicrobiota > Kiritimatiellia > RFP12 > UBA1067 > CAYSXF01. Next base: position 120 of record CAYSXF010000661.1, on the reverse strand, counting down.
ACACGGGCGAGTTCACGATCATACAGATTAAAAGCGAACTCCACGCTGACGGCGTGCCTGTCCGCATGACCTGGTGCTGTCTCTTATACACATCTGACGCTGCCGACGAATAGAGAGGTG
>CAYSXF010000660.1:0-3439 GCA_964434815.1 uncultured Lentisphaeraceae bacterium | reverse complement strand
GAGGGCTGGCAGGGCTGGCAGGTTGCCTTTGTTGGGAGGTTTGCCAATTGGGCGACCGGGCGCGGGTTGCGGACGGTTCTTGAGATTACTCCCGAGGTGGCGGAAAGCTATATCGCTACCCTATCCGAACCAGACGAAACGGGAAAGACTTTGACACCCAAGACAATCAGGAATGTAAAGGGCGCACTCGGCTTTGTTTTGGGCCGTGTGTTGCCGCCGGGGGTTGGGGACCCATTTAAGAATATCCGCATTGAAACGCCCGAGGGCGGCGAAACCGAACACCGCAAGCCGTTAAACGCCGTAGAGGTAAACCGGCTGCTCAAAGAAGCCAAGGCCGACCCGTTTGTTTATCCCCTGATTGTAACGGCTCTTTCTACCGGATTGCGCCGGGGTGACGTATGCCGCCTAAAATGGTCAAGCGTGAATCTGAAATCCGGGGCGCTCACCGTCAAGACCTCGAAAACGGGCGCACCTGTGACGCTTCCGATTATGGACACCCTGCGAACAGTTCTGGAGAGCGCGCTTGCAGAGCGAGAGGAGGGCGCGGTGTACGTTTTTCCAGAGGCTGAAAAAATGCTGCGGGAAAACCCCGACGGGGTGACATACCGAGTCAAAAAGGTATTCGTCCTTGCGTTTGCAGTGCCACAGGATGCCGCCCAGATCGACGCAGATGCGCCCGAGCGCGTAACCCTTGCCGATGTGTTGCCCGAAGTGCTGAAAGCCGTAGAGGGCGCGAATATGACCGCTGGCAAGCGTGCCAAGCTGACCGACCTGCTGAAAGATTACGCGGACGGTAAATCATACCGAGACATTCAAGCTGGGCGGACAATTTCACGCGGCGCAATATCAGGCCTTTTGCATGAAGCCGAGGCGCTGGCCGGGGTGCGGTTTCTTCCTGATACCGGGGCGCGGGGTGACAGCGTGAAGTCTTCAATCCGGGCCGTTACCCGCAGTGGGAGGGCGATCGGCATGAGGGACGCCAGCAAGTATGATTTTCACGCCCTGCGGACAACTTTTGTGACGCTGGCAATCGGCGGGAAAAACCCGATGCCCGTTGAAAAGGTCATAGCGCTGACCGGTCACAAGACGGTAGAAACAGCGATGAAGTTTTACTTCAAACCCGAGGGCACAGACTACAAAAACGAGCTAGAGGCGGCGATGCCTCAATCGCTTACAGGCCGAAAGGGCGCACGGAAGACACTGCCGGAAGCAGACCCGGTGGCGACTATGGCGGCACAACTCCAAAACATGACCGCCGCCGACCGGGCACGGCTGGCAGAACTGTTGAAAGGAGGGGGTAAGCCCTGACCGCTGCATGGAGGCTGCGCTTCACCGATCCACATTTTTCAGCCCCTCATTCTCGCACATTTCCCCTCGCCCTTCCCGCTCACCGAGTGTTACACTCCTTTGAAACATGACCTGAACATTCCGCCATGAATCTTAACGAGTCCGACACACGTGCCAAATTGATCGATCCGGCCCTGCACAAAAAGGGTTGGAACGAAGATTTTGTGCGCCGTGAAGAGACCGCCGGCACTGTGGAGATCATCAACGGCAAGGCCCGCCGCCGCTCGCGTGGCAAGGTGGACTATGTTCTGCGCGTGAAGATCAACGTCGACACCCAGCCCGTCGCCCTCGCCCTGATCGAGGCCAAGAAGGAAAGCCTGCCGCCCGGCCACGGACTCGAACAGGGCAAGGGCTATGCCGAGTGCAAGCGGCAGAACGTAAAATTCGTCTTCTCCTCCAACGGCCACCTGTTCGTCGAGTACGACGCCTTCACCGGCCTGACTGCGGCCCCTCGCCCCATGGCGGAGTTTCCCACGCCCGACGACCTCCGCGCCCGCTATGAGCAGGGCATGGGCTTTTCGCTGGCCTCGCCGGTCGCCCGGCCGCTGCTTCAGCCCTACGCGGGCGGCGAGGGCGCGCGCCGTTACTATCAGGACGCCGCCATCCGCGCCGTCATGGAGAAACTCGCCCAGGACAAAACCGCCGGAAAACCCGGCCGCGCCCTCCTCTCCCTCGCCACCGGCGCGGGCAAAACCTTCATCGCCGTCAACCTGCTCAAGCGCATCTCCGATTGCGGACAGTACACCAACGCCCTCTTCGTCTGCGACCGCGACGAGCTGCGCTCGCAGGCCCTGCGCCACTTCCAGAACGCCTTCGGCTCGGACGCCGCCGAGGTCTTCCGCAAGCCCGACGGCACCAACAACGCCAAGAACGCCCGCATCCACATCGCCACCTATCAGACGCTCGGCGTGGAAAACGAGGATGGCGACACGACCCGCCTCACCGACTTCTATGCCGACGGCGCATTCACCCACATCGTCATCGACGAATGCCACCGCTCCGCCTGGGGCAAGTGGTCCGATGTTCTGCGCCGTAACCCGCAGGCCTCGCAGATCGGCCTTACCGCCACCCCGCGCCAGCTCGCCGAGGACATCGAGAAGGCCGTCTCCAAGAAAGCACTGCCGCCCGCGGACAGCGCGTTCGGCCCCACGCCGGAAGAGCCTTTCCGCCTTGCGGCAGACTCCGGAGCGCCGTCCCTCGCCGTCGCTTCCATCCACACCGACCCGCCCGACACCGCCTACGCCGCGCCCTCTCCGGAACTCCTCGCCGACGCCGCGATCTGCGCGGACAACTACCGCCACTTCGATCCGCCCGTCTACGAGTACGACATGGCCCAGGCCATCGAGGACGGCTACCTCGCCGCCTGCGAACTCCTCAAAGGCCGCGTGAACATCGACGACACCGGCATCACCAAGGAAGAGATCCTCGCCCGCTGCCCGAAGGACGCCCTCACCGGCCTGCCCGTGACCGCCGCGCAGATCGACGAGCTTTACCGCAAGACCCAGTACGAGGACCGCATCCTCCTGCCCGACCGCGTGCTGGCCATGTGCCGCGACCTCTTCAAGTACCTGCTCGCCACCGGCGGCCCCGAGCAGAAGACCATCGTGTTCTGCGCCCGCGACCGCCACGCCGACGACGTGGCCGTCTGCCTCAACAACCTCTATGCCGAATGGTGCGCCGCCCATAAGAAGCCCCGCCGCGACAATTACGCCTTCAAATGCACCGCCGCCAGCAGCGGCAACGACCAGCTCCCCGATCTCCGCGCCGCCACGCGCTCGCACTTCATCGCGACCACCGTCGATCTGCTCTCCACCGGCGTGGACGTGCCCTGCGTCCGCAACATCGTCTTCTTCAAATACCTCAAGAGCCCCATCAGCTTCTATCAGATGGTCGGCCGCGGCACCCGCATCGACGCCCCGACCAACAAGCTCATGTTCCGCGTCTACGACTACACGGACGCCTCGCGCCTCTTCGGCGAGGGCTTCATCAGTACGGGCGACCGGCGGGTCGCCCCGCCCTCTCCCCTTCCGCCCGACGGCCCGGACGCTGTCTCTTATACACATCTGACGCTGCCGACGAATAGAGAGGTGTA
>CAYSXF010000659.1:0-3439 GCA_964434815.1 uncultured Lentisphaeraceae bacterium | reverse complement strand
TGGCGCAGCCGGGCACCCAGACGCGCAGCGGCGCATCTGTTACGCGCGAAGCCAACAGCTCGGGCAGGGCTTTTTCGGCTAGTGACTGAAAGGCTTCGGGGTCGCGGAAGAAACTGGTCACGCTGATCAGCAGCTCCTGCATCAGCAACTGCGCTTCATGCGGGTTGGACAGGAGGAAGCCGAGGTATTCGCCTGGCTCGTCGATGTGGTGCACGCTCATGCGCCGCTCGATCCGGCGGGAAATGGTGCTGCGCTTGTAGCCGGTGAAGTCGTGTCCCGTCTGTTCCCGCAGCCGCACCAGAATACGCGTCATCGCGACCTCTGGCAGGAGTGGCGCGGGCTCCATGGATCGGCGGCTGTTCTTGAGATAGGAACCGCGGATGTAGTCTTTCAGCTTAGCGGACATCTCGGACGCGGCGAGCACGTAGTCCGCCAAGCCGGTCGCGATGGCGCTGGCGGGCATGCTGTCGTACTTGGCCTCTGACGGCTGCTGCACGATGACCATGCCGCCGGCGGCTTTGACGGACTGGATGCCCAGCGTGCCGTCGCTGTCCGCGCCCGAAAGGATCACGGCGATCGCGCACTCGGCCTGATCCGCGGCAAGGAACCGCAGGAAGTGATCGATCAGACGGTCACTGCCCGCCATCTTCTCTGCCTTGCAGAGCTTGCCGCCGAAAATTTCGAGCACGTCGCCAGGCATGCCCACGTAGATATGATTCGGTTCCAAGGGAGTGCCGTCGGCTGCCAGCGACACCGGCAGGCAGGTCGCCTTGGCCAGCAGCTCGGGCAGCAGGCTGGTGTGGCAGGGGTGCTGGTGCATGACGATCACGAACGCGGCTCCGATGTCGGGAGGCATGGGCTTCAGCATGTCTTTGAGGGCTTCCAAGCCTCCAGCCGACGCCCCGACGCACACGGCGGGTATGGGCGGCGAAGGCCGCACAACGTCCTCAGCTTTTGCGTTCGTTTCACCGCTCTTCGAATGGTTTTTGCTCATAAGGACCTTTTGGGTCATTGTGGAGAGTCAGTAGTCACTGGTCACTGGTCATTGGGGAGAGGGAAGAAGTCGTTGGTCAATGGGAAAATGTCCGTGACGCCCGTTTCCCAACGAATGACTGCTGACGTTCTGTTCTTCACAAACGAATTCCTTTTCTTCACCACCGACTATTGACCAATAACCAGTGACTAATGACTCTTTCCCTTCTCCATCTCCAACGGAAAGCGCGCCTCCAGCCCGGCTTGCGCGCGCAGGCTGTTGACTTCCGTCTTCAGTTCGATCATCCGCAGCTCGCGGCCGACCGCGACGCGGTTGAAGCTCGCCAACTCCGCGTTCGCGAGCCGCAGACTTTCGGCCTGCCGCTCGAGCTCTTCTTCGGCCCTCTTGCGCGCGGTAACGTCTAAGCAGATTCCCGAGAGCCGCACCGCCTGGCCGTCGGCATCGACGACGACGTCGCCCAGAGCGTTGATCCAGCGCGTTTCGCCGGTGGGCAAGACAATGCGGTATTCGTTCGAAAGTTTTGTCCGGCCTCGGACGGCGGCGTCGATCCGCTCAGCGGCCTGCGCCTGATCAGAGGGATGAACGACGGTGTGCCATGTCTCAAAGCTGGCCGCCGTTGTGGCTTGGTCCAAACCGAACAGGCGGAACAGCTCGGGCGACCAGTCGAGCTTGCCGGTCCGCAAGTCCCAGTCCCAGATGCCTGCGCCGGCAGACTGCTGCGCCAGAACCAAGTTGTCGTGAACACGTGCCAATTCTTCCTCGGCCTGGAACTTCGCCACTGCAACAGAAAGTTGGTCCGCGAGTTGCTCAGCAAAGGAGATGGTTTCCGGCGTGAGCGCGTCTTTCTTCCTAAAGTTTAACTGCAAGAGGCCCATGCGCTCGTCGCCTTCGCGCAAAGGAAAGAGGGCGATCGAACCGAAACCCTCGGTTATGCACCTGCCGCGGATGAGGTCATGATCTTCGAAGGGGACCCTCAGCACCTCGGATGTGTCGTTGGACCAAAACGTCCCACGCTCGGTGAAGGACGATACGACGGGGCCAAAACGTCCGGTGATGACTTTGCCGCACAGGCATGCAGGCAAAGGAGTGCCGCCCATTTTGCCGCATTCGCATAGCGTGGTTTCGGCCCGCAGAAAATCTTTCGAGAACCCCAGCGTTTCGCGGTACGGAAAATCGTCGTCGTCGCGAATCCGGATGCCCACCGCGTCGCAACCGGTGTGCACCTTGAAGAACCGGACGGCCATCCGCAACAGTTCGCTCGAGGTCTTGCTCACATTGACCTTGCGCAAAAACTCGATCGTGAGGTCGCGTTCGCGCTGAGCCCGCTTGCGGTCGGTGAGGTCGCGCAGGATGCCGATCATGCGTCCGTCGGGCAGCAGTTGCCCGTTGAGCTCTCCAGAGAAGACCGAGCCGTCTTTGCGTTTGATTTGCCATTCAGCGAGGTGCGGGCGTCCGCTGCGAACCTCGGCGATGGCGGCAGGCACGCGAGCCTGTTCCTGCTCGACGCCGATGTCGCCGATGTCACGACCCATCAACTCGTCGCGCGAGAGCCCAAGCATGGCTAGCCCGCGGGCGTTGGCATCGCAGTAACGGCCTTGCTCATCCGCAATGAAAATGCCGTCGCAGGCGCTTTCAAAGAGCGTCCGGAACTGTTCTATCGATTTGCGCAACGCCTCTGCGGCCGCTACGTTCGCAACGCGTATCCGCAAGGAGCTGATGCCGAAGGCCAAGTCGCCAGCCAGTTCGGACAGCAGTTTGACTTCATCTTCAGAGAACGGGTCAGGCTCGCGGGCATAGAGGGTTAGGGCACCGAAGGCCGCACCGCTGGATGCGAGGGGAAAAACAATGGAAGAGGCATATCCCCGGCGCACCGCCTCTGTGCGCCAAGGCGAGAACGCCGGGTCCGTGAGCATGTTGCAGCACATGCTGATCTCTCCCGTGCGAATCGCTTTGCCGGTCGGGCCGCGGCCCCGTTCGGTGTCGGCCCACGTGAGCCGGAGGGTTTCGAGGTAACCTGCCTCAAAGCCCGAGTAGGCCACGGGACGGATGGACTTGTCCGCGTCATTCTCGGCGAAGCCGATCCACACCATGGCGTGGCCGCAGTCCTCCACGACGATCCGGCAGACCTCCTGCAAGTAGGCGGCCTCGTCCGTTGCGCGTATCAAAGCCTGGCTGCTGTTGTGGAGCGCCCGGAGCGTACGGTTGTAAGCGAGAATACCCTTTTCAGGTTCGTGAAGCGGTGTTTTACCCATGTTTGCTTTCCGGCCGCCAGGCACTGGGCAACCATAAAACATCACGTTGATAAAATATCACTGCGTCTGCCTCACTGTCGAGTCTTGAACGCCAAATTCGTGGGACTTTCTTCATCTTTTTTATTCTCGGTAAATGGCAAACCACCCTGATTCATCCCACAGGGTGGTTTGCCTCGGTTGGTCCTCTTAGGAT
>CAYSXF010000658.1:0-3446 GCA_964434815.1 uncultured Lentisphaeraceae bacterium | reverse complement strand
ACACCTCTCTATTCGTCGGCAGCGTCAGATGTGTATAAGAGACAGTCGCCGCGCAGGGCATGACGGTTACGAAAGAGCAGGGCGAACTGGCGGCGCTGCGCGTCCGCGTGAAGACGGAAGGTGAATCCGACGCGCTCTATCTCGCGGCCCGCTACGCCAAACGCCAGCTCTTCTTCCGCGATCCGCGTCTGGCGCCTGTTGGGAACGTGCTCTTTGCGAAGCAGCATCCGCTCGAACCCTCGCACAATTACAGCGACATCATGGATTCGCACTTTGTCAGCGGCGGCGGCGTCTATGTGCTGCGCGTCCCTCGCGATGCGGAGAACCGGCTTGACCCCGCGTCAGCAGAGGTGGAGCTGCTGTTCGACGGCTCGGCTGGAATCGTGCGGCATCCGGTTTCCGACTTCGACGGGCAGACCCTCTTTTTCGCCTACCGTCCCGAGAAACCCGAGGTGGAGGGCTGGTCGTCCTATTGGCACCTGTGGTCCATGCGCGCGGACGGCAGCGAGGCGCGCAAGCTCACCGAGGGGCCCTATCACGATTTCGATCCCGTGTCGCTTCCTGACGGCGAACTGGGGTTCATCTCCACCCGCTGCGTCTCGCGCTTCCTCTGCTGGCAGCCGCAGGCCTACGTGCTTTACCGCATGAAGCGCGACGGCACGGACATGAAGCGGCTTTCCTTCGCCAACCTCAGCGAGTGGGATCCGGCCATGACCCGCGACGGGCGCATTTTATGGACGCGCACCGAATACTTGGACAAGGGCGCAGACTTCGGGCACACGCTGTGGTCGATCCGCCCCGACGGAACCCACCCCGAACTGGTCTTCGGCAACGATACGCCCTACTGCTACGGCCATGCGCGTGAGGTGCCGGACAGCCGGGAGATCGTCTGCACGCTCATCACGCACGGCGACCACCAGGGGCCCATTGCGCTGATCGACCGGTCGAAGGGGCTGTACGAGACCGCCGCCATCACCAGCATCACGCCTGACACCCGGCCGCTGTACCAGATGGATCGCTCGCATCACGAGACGTTCCGCTACCCCGAACCCATCTCGCGCGACCACTTCCTGGTCAGCCACAGCCCCGGGCCGCGTTCGCACTGGGGGCTGTATGTTATCGACCGCTATGGCAACCGCGAACTCCTCTACCTCGACCCTTCGATCAGCAGCAAAAAGCCCTCGCTCTTGCGCGAGCGTGTCCGCCCGCCTGTGCTGCAGGACGTGACTGATGCGAAACTGGCGGCGCAGGGCTTGGGCCAGTTCACCGTGCAAGACGTCTACGAGGGGCTGGGGAATAGCGTTCCCCGCGGACGCGCCAAGTACTTGCAGGTTTCGCACGAGATTCCTCCTATGCTCGAAAAGCTGGCGTGCGGCGAATACCGGAGCACGCATCCGCCCTTCACGGACTTCTACGCGACGCCGATCCATAAGGTGACGGGGCCCGCCCATGAGATCGTGACGCGCACGCAGAATGCGCTGGGCGCCCATGCGTTCCGGCAGGGCAGCGCGGTCGCCGGATCGAACGGCCTCATCACCGTGACCGAGCGTGCCGGCTGGCCGAGCTATGTCGCCAAAGCCGTGATCGGAACCGTGCCCATTTCCGAAGACGGCTCCGTGAACTTCACGGCCCCCGCGGGCAAAGTGCTTTACTTCCAGTTGCTCGACGAGCACTACAACGAGCTGCAGCGCATGCGCAGCGTCGTCCAGCTCCAGCCGGGCGAGCGACGCAGTTGCGTCGGGTGCCACGAGGATCGCCTGCAGCTTCCGACGATGAAGCAGACCACGCTGGCGCTGGCGCAGCCCGTGCGCGCGCTTGAGCCGCCGCCGTGGGGCTCGCAGCCGTTCGGCTATGAGCGCGTCGTCCAGCCGGTGTTGGACAAGCGGTGCGTCTCCTGTCACGACGGCTCTAAAAAGGAGCGGATCGACCTGCGCGGAGACCTGGATGCGGCGCTCGTTCCCACATCCTACCGCTCGCTGGTGTCCGGCGGCTGGGTCCATTACTTCGACTGGATGTACGGCGCGCGCCCCTTTAAAGCTGAGCCGCTGACGTTCGGCACGCTGCGCAGCCGCCTGTTCGAAGCGCTGGAGAAGCAGCAGCACCGAGACCTCAAGCTGAGCGAGAATGAGCTGCGGGCGCTGAAGGCCTGGGTGGACCTCAACTGTCCGCTGTGGCCGGATTACATCTACCGCCCCGATCGCAGCGCCGTGCGTTCGCAAGACCGAGTGGCCTGTAAACCGAATTAGCGCGGAGGCGGCGATGGATGAAAAACAAGCGCCGGTGAACGTCACGCGCCGCGAGGCGCTGAGAATGGGAGCAGGGGTTCTTGCCTCGGCCGCTGTCGGCGGAGCATCCGCCTCCGAAGCGGCGGGCTGGTCAAATCCATATCGTGACGTTCGAGGCTTTGGGTATCAGCCGAGCTATGAGGCGACCGGATACAGCATCTGGCGGCAGTTCCAGCCCGAAAAATTCGAGGTGGAACTGGGGACCGGAAAAAGGTATTTCCCGAAGATCAACGCGGTTCGCTACTGGCTGTCGTTCGACGCCTTCGCGGTTGATCCGTCCGGCTTCGCGGAACATTTCGAGACGGCGATGTCCATTGCGCACAGCCACGGGTTGCGGGTGATTCCGACGCTGTTCAACAATTGGCACAGCGTGCCCGAGTTCGGAGGGATCGCCGACGAGAAACTGCGCTACTGGTTTGTTGATTACGGCAAAAAGGGAACGTCCGCGAACTATGTGTTTCGCCCCTACCTTGAGAAAGTCGTGGGCGAACACGCGAAGGACGCGCGCATCTTGGCGTGGGACCTGTGCAACGAGCCTCACAACAACTGCGGCTGGCCGCTCGTTCTGGAATGGCTCACGCACACCTATGGGCTGTGCAAAACGCTCGGTGCGACGCAGCCGGTCAGCGTGAGCGTGCAGAGTCAGGTGGAATCGGTCGAAGCGATCAGCGACCTCTTTATGATTCACCCCTACTTCGCGCAGGCAGACAAATTGGCCAAAATCGCGGCGTTGGCCCGGCAGAAGAACAAAGGCGTGTTGGCGACCGAGTGCTGCTGGGGCTCGCTGGACGACGCCAAGCGGGCGCAGATGGTGGCGTCCGACTGCGGGACGCTCGCGCGGGCAGGAATCGGGTTTATGCCGCACGCGCTGCAGGAGAGCCTGGTGGGCGATTTGCACCGGCCGCAGTACGGAGTGATCAGTTCGGCCAGTTCGATGCATTTCGTCGCAATGGACGGCTCGCTGCGGCCCGGCCATGAGGTGTATAACCGCTTCTAAGGCAGGGCGACTACGCCTTCCGTCCTGAGCGCCTGACCGTGCGCCCGCAGAACAAAGGCCGCTGGCAAACGGATTACAGCGCGAAGCTCAGCCAGAGCGGGATGGTGACGAGGCAGACTGTCTCTTATACACATCTGACGCTGCCGACGAATAGAGAGGTGTAG
>CAYSXF010000657.1:0-3449 GCA_964434815.1 uncultured Lentisphaeraceae bacterium | reverse complement strand
ATCCAAAGACATTCGGGATGCCGACCGCGTTCTGCGTGATGGACGGGTTTACGAAGGCGCAGTATCCGGACCGTTTCGAGGAGATGAAGCGCAAGACGCACGACCTCATGCTGAGTCACCGGCTGAACCCGGATGATATTTCGAGGACCGAGTTTCCCCGCATCGAAGACTTGCTCTATGCTCGCGAGAGAGGGATGAACCGGTTCAACATTCTGAATCTCGTGCCGAAGCCGGCCAAGCCGGGCAAGTGGGTCTGCTACGCTCCGTTGTCGGACTACACGCCGGCGTTCTACGACGAGCTGAAGGCGCGCTTGACGCCTTACGTGGCGGAACTGCGGAAGCGCGGGCTCGAAAAGTTTGCCTATGTGTATGGCTTCGACGAGCGGCCGCACGAGTACTATCCCGCCATCGGAGAGCTGTGGCGCAAGCTCAAGGCCGATTTCCTGGACATTCCTGTCATGACCACCGCGATGATGTACCGCGATATGCGCGACGGCAAAAACTATACGGACCAATACATCACCGACTGGTTCTGTCCACTGACCAATGTCTATGATCCTGAGTTGTCCGAAAGACTGCGCGCGAAGGGTCGGCAGGTCTGGTGGTACGTCTGCTGCGGACCGGTCTATCCTTACGCGAACTTCGCCTCGTTCGAATATCCGCCGGTCGAAGGCCGGCTTCTGGGGTGGATGACGTATCGGTATCACTCGGACGGACTGCTCTACTGGCACGTGAATCTGTGGCCAGACCGGCAGCCACTCGCGACAGGCGACACCTTCCTCGACGCGTGGGAAGCCGAGAACAGTGTCGGTATGCCCGGCGACGGTCAATTGCTCTACCCGGGTAAGGACGGGCCTCTGCCGTCGATCCGGCTGGCCAATATCCGGGACGGCATCGAAGACTACGAATGGCTTGCGATGCTGGAGCGGCTCAAGGGGCGCGAGGCGGCCGCCGCGCTCGCTTCGGAATTGATTCGAAGCATGACCGAATTCGAGCGCTCGCCGGAGGCGTTGCGGAGGACGCGCGCGAAACTGGCGGATGCGCTTGAGCCCCGCAGAGGCCATGAGTAGCGGGTGATCGGCAGCTCGACTGAGTTTTTATAGCCAGGCGCAGTTGAGGGCGCAGAGGCCGTAGAGGCAGGCGGTCTCGGTGCGGAGAACCTGCTGGCCGAGGCTCACGGGAATCGCGCCCGCAGCGAGCAGGGCGTCGAGTTCGGCAGGCGTGAAATCGCCCTCAGGGCCGACGAACCAGCCCGCGAATGGCGGCGGCGACGCGAAGGCCGAGAGCGCATCGCGCAGCGGCTTCGCGCTTGGCGTGAGGGCCGCGACGAACACCGGCCTGGTTTGACTCATGATCGGCAAGCACGCTTTGAATGAAACGGGGGGGGCGATCTCCGGCAGCCACGTTGCGCCACACTGGCGGGCAGCCTCCCCAGCCACGCGCGACCAGCGGGTGGCTTTGGCGATGCCATCGTCGGCATCGAGGCGCACGACCGTGCGGTCGGAGATGACTGGCACAATACGGCCGACACCGAGTTCGACTGCCTTCTCAACTGTCCAGTCCATGCGGTTGCCTTTGCTGACGCAGGCGAATAGCGCGATCCGGCAAGGGGGCGGCAGGCACACCTGCACGGGCGCGTCGGCAACGAGCGACAGGCCGTGTTTCTCAACGGCGGAGATGACGGCGCTGCGCGTGCGGCCTTGGCCGTCGAAGAGGCTGACCTGTTCGCCGGGTTTCACGCGCAGGACGGTCTGCAGGTGGCGCGCCTCGTCGCGCCCGAGCGTGAACGCTTCGGCGAGCAGCTCTTCGGCTTTGACGAGGCAGCGGTGCATGGGGAAAGGAGGATTTAGGAGTTAGGGAGGGATCTCTGACCCCTACTTGCTGGCGTGCTTGCGCAGGGCGTCGCGCCGGGCGAAGAAGGCGCTGACCTCTTTGTTCAGCTTCGCGGCTTCGGGATAATTGTCCGGCGTGCTTTGGGCTGCGAATTCTTCAAGCACCTTTTTCTGTTTGGAGGACAGATGGGCCGGCACTTCGATCTCGACGCGCACATGCAGGTCGCCGCAGCCGCCGTTGAGGCTGGGCATGCCTTTGTCGCGCAGGCGGAAGACCTTGCCGTTGGGTGTTCCCGCAGGAAGTTTGATGCGGGCATTGCCGTCGGGCGTTGGAATGTCGATGTCGCCGCCCAGCGCCGCGACGATGGGCGAGATGTGGATGGTGCAGACGAGGTCATCGTCCTGCCGCTGGAAGATGTCGTGTTCGCGCACATGAAGGACCACGTAGAGATCCCCCGCCGGGCCGCCGCGCATGCCGCTCTCGCCTTTGCCGGAGAGGCGCAGACGCGAGCCGGTCTCAACGCCCTTAGGGATCCGCAGCGCAATGTGGCGGGGTGCCTTGACGCGGCCTGAGCCGGCGCACTTCTTGCAAGGGTTGCGGATGATCGTGCCTTCGCCTTTGCAGACGGGACAGGTCTGGCGCATTTGGATGAAACCGCCGCCAACCACCACGAAGCCGTGACCGCCGCACTGGCGGCAGGGTTCGCGGGATGCGCCCGCTGCGGCACCCGATCCGCCGCAGGTCTCGCACGTGTCGCTGACCGTGAGGTCGACCTCGCGTTCCGAGCCGAAGAGCGCCTCTTCGAAGTCGATCTCGAGGTCGAAGCGCAGGTCGTCGCCGCGCTGGGCCGCGTTGGGGTTGCGGGCTTTCCGTCGTCCGCCGCCACCGCCGCCGAAGATGTCGCCGAAACCGCCGCCGAAAATATTTTCGAAAAGGTCTTGGAAATCGCCGGTGTGGGTGAAGTCCCGGCCGAAGTCGAAGCCTCCGGGCCCGAACGAGGACTTAACCCCTTCATGACCGTACTGGTCGTAGCGATGGCGCTTATCGGTGTCGCTCAAGACCTCATAGGCCTCGCAGACCTCCTTGAATTTTTCCGCAGACTCCTTGTTGTCGGGGTTGCGGTCGGGGTGGTACTGCATGGCGAGTTTGCGGTAGGCTTTTTTCAACTCGTCGGCGGAGGCGCTTTTGCTGACACCGAGCACCTCGTAGTAGTCGCGTTTGGTTGGCATAGGGAAAGCAGGTAGAAATTAGGATTTAGGAGTTAGGAAGGGAAAAATCGGGGAGCGGCAAAAACTAGTCCGACACGCTGTCGGCTTCGCCCGTGGCCTGTTGCGGGTCAGGTGCGCCGGAGGATACAACGACTTGCGAAGGCCGCAGGAGGCGGCCCGCAAGGAGCCAGCCGCGGCGGAACTGGTCGATCACGACGTGGGCAGGAACCGTAGCCGAACTCATCTGAGTGAGGGCCTCATGGAACGCGGGATCGAAGGGCTTGCCCTTGGCGTCAATGGGCGTCACGCCGTAGCGGCTGAGGAGGGCGATGAACTGATCGTAAACCATCTTCACGCCGGTGGCGAACGGGTCAGCCGGGTTGCCGCCCAGGTTGGCGACGCTCTTCT
>CAYSXF010000656.1:0-3487 GCA_964434815.1 uncultured Lentisphaeraceae bacterium | reverse complement strand
GTATCCAGCTTGGCCGGATTATAGGTGTTCACATCGGCGGGCGTGTGAGGCTTCATTTGCCCCGTAAAAGTCACCATGTCGAAGTGGATAAACAAACCCAGTTCCAAATCCTGCCACAAGCGTTGCTGGGGTGACGGTTTAGCCAAACCGCTCCCCATTCCGGAACCTGTTTGCCCATACATCCGGGCGGGGCTCATAGCCGCGCCAACAGCCCCTACCGCTAGTGATCCGCAGAACTCTCTTCGTGTCGTTTTCATCATGTCCTTTCTAATCACTCGAGCTGACGGCGTCAAATCGGCGGTTAAAGTCTTGAACCGCCTGGGCGCGCAGTTTGTCGGCGAGCGCCAGCATCTGCCGCGCGCGTTCGGCGTCTGGCTTCGGGGAGCGCATCAGCTCAAGGCAGTTCTTCCACTGACGCACCGCGCCACCATAGGTCTGCAGAATAGGGTCGAGCGGACTCTTCTCAACGTTCATCGTGCGGATGCGCTCCATCCTGTTTTCAAGTGCGGAGACTCTGTCCAGCGCCATGTGGATCTTATCCGTGGAGTTGCTGTCTGACATGGCTTCCATGGCTCGCATGAGAGCCTGTTCCTCGCCCGCGATCATATTCGTGAAATCGTGCGCCTGCTGAATGACTTCCCTGCTCTCAGCGGAGGATTGTGACCTGGCATACAGGCTGACCCCGTCGAGACCGATCAGTCCGGCAACAAGAAACAAGCCGCCTAGTGCGCAGAGATGCCCGCTCGGTTTCGCTGAAGTGAACACCGAAGCCCACAATCCCCTTTTCTGTAACTCTTTCAGCACATTCCGACTATTTGCCAACGCGACAATCACTAGAATGGAAGCGATCATTTCTGGCGCGACCGCCTTAGCCGTGTTGCCCGCACGCACTGCTGAAACTACGGACGTGGTCAGCGACATGACAAGTTGGGTCGACATAATAACAATGGCGACTTCCACCGAAGTCGGATTCCCCCGCTTGGCTGCCGCGGCCAAGGCCCAGTAGCCCGATGCGACTAAAACGAATGCCGCGGTCAACAGAATCATGAACGCCGTCATTCCCTTTGCAAAGGCGGCTGCAGACAAGATACTGACAAAGATGAAACTGGAGATGAGCGCGAGCGCCGAGAGGTAGCGCCCCGCATGAGTGGCGCGCTTCAGGAGTTTTTCATCAGTCAGTTTGCTCATGAATTCCCTTGTCCCACTCAGCGGGTCGCTGTCACTCGCTTATCGGAACCTGAAACAGGCTCATTGAACCGGCCCATCCAAACCCAACAGCTCTGGCAGACGCACTCTTTCCCGCGTCCGCAGGTGCCGCAGAAGTCCTGATACGCCAGCGGTTTGATAGCCTGCAACACGAGCGTCAGCATGGTCTGGTAGGCCGAATCGTTCGTTCCCTGATATCCGTCCTCAAGCTGCCCCCAGCCGCCCGCCGCCAACGGCAGAGCCGCCAGCAGGATGCGGCTTTTTTCCGGCTGGCCCACGTTCACCAGCGCGTGAAAGGGCTGCGCCGCCACTGCCTTGCCGAAACGCGCTTCGATCTCGGCGCGCAACCGTTTCTCACCTTCCGGGTCGGCCTGGCGCTGATCCTCACGGTTGAACCCGTAGTCGCCGTACTGTGGCGCGTTGAGATCCATCCACACGATCAACGCGTCCCAATCCGCTTTCGTCAGCACCACGCCCTGATGCCCTTTTTTCAACAGAGCGGTCAAAGGACTCACAACCGCGAAATAGTCCTTGGGCTTGCTTGCATCCGTTTCTTTGTACCACTCGGCCTGGCTGATCATCTTGCGCTTGATCAGTTCACCGTAAGCGCCTGGCCCCACTAGGTTGGGGCACTTCTTATCCATGTCCCCCAGACCGTGGCAACGGATGCAGTGCCGGTCAAACACTGGCTGAACTGTGCGCATAAAGCTGAACCCGCCCGCGTAACCTAATACCGGCGTCGGTTGCGGCAGAGCGATTTCGCGGCTTTTTGTCACCTGCGGCGGAACGCTCCGCGTTTTGTTCTCGTGGCACCCCACGCAACCGATCAGTTCGCCGTCGTGCGCATAGATGAACGACCGCATGGTCATCACCGCCATGCCGTCCGCGTTCAGCGCCTGCAACTGGACCGGCATGCCCGTCGGAATCCGAAACGACGCCGAGCCGTCATCCGCCACGGGCACAATCCCGAGCGGACGCTTGGGCAACTCCGTAAAGACGCTGCCTCGCACGGCCTTCTCTGCCGTCGGCTGGTTCAAAATCTGGTTGAGGCGCACGTATTTGACTGACCCTTTCTCCAGAGGCTCGCGACAGTCGTATACGTTCTGCACGTAGCAAACGCCGTAGTCCGGCGCGTGTTCCGGGGGCGGCAGCCGCGAAGGGATGACCGGCGGGTGCGGACGTTTGAGAACGGGCATGGGCGAGAACGAGCCGATCGCCTCGTCCTGATAAATCAGCTCGCGGCCGCCCAGCGTATCCACCAGCCAGATTCCGAACGCATTATTCCTCGGCCACGCACCATGGTACTCGCCGTTCTTGCCTTTCCACTCCACCTTGTCGGGTGAGAAGCTCGCCAAAAAAAGTGTGTCGTTGAGCGGAAACGGATTGGCGTAACAGCCCGGCTGGCCCCACTTTTCCGACTCCGGCCAGGCAATTTCCGGCGTGACGCGCGTGAGCGGCGCGGGACCGTCTTCGCCTTTGTGCGTGTCGATCGTGATGAGCGAACCCGCCGTAATGAAGTGGTGCGCAGCCGCTGTGGCGATCACCACGTGCGAGCCGGGTATCGCTTTGGCCTCGGTCTGGATGCACGGGTGCCGCGTGTAGTTGCCGTAGAAGTGCGCGGTACCCGTGCCGTCGGGATTCGTGGTCCACAGGCTCTGCAGCCACATCTCATTGCGGTTGATGTAGTCCCAGCGCGTGTACACCAGCCTCCCGTCGTTCAGCACGGAAGGCTCCCACTCGTTTGCCTCACCGTAGGAGAGCTGCCGTATGTTCGAGCCGTCGCCCTCCGCGCGATAGAGCAGGAACGACGGCGCATAACGGCCCCAGTGGCAGCGCCCGAAACCTTGGCATCGCGTCGAGGTGAAAGCGAACCCGCCGTCCGGCAGGTAACACGGATCGACGTCTTCGACCAGCACGCTCTGCCTCCCGCACCACGTCTTCAGGGGGTCGCGCGGCGTACCGGTAAGCTGACGGACCCACGAGCCGTCCAAGGCCGCTTCCCAAATGAAGTAGCGCAAGTGCGCCGTCGGGTTCACGTCGTACCCCTTGGCCTTGTCGCTGAAGCATGGGTTGTCTGGATCAAGAACGCGCACCGCATCGCCGCATTCGCTCTTGCCGCGCTTCGCCATTTCGGCCAGCGTCGGCACCACGACACCTTCCTCTGCGGGCGTGCGCACCGCCGTATGGTCGCAAAAGGCGAAAATCACCCGGTCGCCGTCCCAGTGCAGGTCGGGATTGAGCACGGTGCCGAGCGGCAGCTTGCCCTTCAGCGGCTCAATTT
>CAYSXF010000655.1:0-3498 GCA_964434815.1 uncultured Lentisphaeraceae bacterium | reverse complement strand
GTCATCCAGCCCAGCGCCTGGATCGTCACTTTCAGGTCATCCGTGAAGCGCACCGGATCAGTGAGGTGCCAGCGGTACAACCCGAACCTCTGCCCAGGCTGATACGTCACGTCCGGCGGCAGCACCTGCGCCAAGCCCGTGTACGGCGTGCTGAAGGTCTGGTACAGATGCGTCTGCTGGTTCTCGAAGTTGTACGAGCCGCAGAAGTAGTCCTCCGTGCCCGTGCCGCAGATCGTCGGGAACTTCGTGTCGCCGTCCATGAAGAACTTGATCTCTCCCTCGCCCCACCAGCCGGGGCTGCGCACTTCCCAAGCCAGGTAGGTGCCCACGTACTGGCCGCGTCCCTTCACGCCGTCGAGGATCGTGACTTCCGGCTTCGCCGCCACGCGCGGCACGCGCCGGAACTGCGCGTGGAACGTCGCCGCGTCGGCGGGCACGTCCGTCAGCGTGTAGTTGATCTGGTAGTAAAGGCTCATCTGCTTCTCATCCAGATTCTCGAGCGTGATCTTCGCGCTCGTGTGGAACGGCATGATCCAGTAGCAGTTGAAGGCGCTGCCGGGATTGACGCACACCGGCAGCGAGCTGATCTGGCAGTACTTGCCCCAGCCGCACGCGAAGAAATCGCCCAGCGGCACCTCGACCGAGGGCGTGGTCTCGCCGTCCCAGTAGAAGCGCAGGATGTTGAAGCGCGTCTTGTCGAGCGGCGCGGGCGTCATCCAGATCTGCTGGATCGCGCCGGAGCCTTTGATCTCGCCCAGCGTGACCGTGCTCTTGGCCGGCACTTTGATGAAGGGCGACACCTTCCAGCCCTGGCCCAGATCGCGCGCCGCATGCCACGCCGGCCCGTTGGTCGACATCGCGGCCATACCCTTCTCGCCGCTGAAGTTCTCCGGACTGATCGAGCGCGTCCGCGCGTCCGACACCCGGCAGAGATTCGCGAGGTTCAGATTGAGCCCGTTGAAACTCCCGACCTTCGGCGCCGAACACGCCGTCACCAACGCCATCGCAAACAGAGTAACCGCACAAACTGATTTCATGTTCGTCCTTTCATTTTGATTACGCTTTGACGTGCTGCGCCAGCCAATCAAGATGCCGATCCGTATGAAGAATCGTCGCATGATGAACGCGGGCACAGGCAAAAATGAGGAGGTCGGTGGCCGGAGCGGTCTGGCCTTTCTCGCGGACCGCACGTGCGATGCGATATGCTTCTTCCCATACCTCTTGAGTGCATGAGACCAGCGGAACGGCGGACTCCAACTCTCTGAGCACGCGCTTTTCTCTATCCCCCCGCGCACCGTTCCATAGCTCCAACTTGCCCATGTCGCACCAGACCGCCTCCCCCGTTTCCAAGGCGGTTTGAACGCGTTCGCGTATCATCACATCCCCTTCCGGGCGGAAACAGTGTATCCAAGCCGAGCTGTCCACGAGGATCATATCACCCCTCCGACCGAGTCTCTTCCAGTTCTTTCGCAGTCATGAAACGGTCACATGTGCCAAAAGCCTTGACCAGCCGCGCCATTCGGTGGCGCTGATTGAACTCGGTCAGCGCCGTCAAAACGACCTCTCGCTTGGTACGGCTTCCAGCAAACGCGATGGCATCCTCCAGAAGATTATCAGGAATATCAATCGTCGTTTTCATGCCGTATAATATACGCCAAAATTGCCATACCGGTCAACTGCAATTCAGCAATTATGCAATTCCGCTTTGGGCAACTCCGGTCCTCCGGCGCACACACGCATCTTGGGGTTCGGGGCCAGCTTGGCTTGCACACCCAGGCCGCTGTTGGCGAGGGGGCAACGGAACCTAGAAAGACGAGACGCATAACCCGTCACCGTGTTACGCACTGACATAGGCCATTCTCAGACTTGCTAATCGTGCCACAGTTGTGCTATCAATTGTATCACGAGGTGAATGTATGAAACTGATGTCGATACGTGAACTAAGGGCCGCTTCCGGCAGCGCATGGAAAAATCTGAGCGAAGACGGTGAATGGGTTCTGACCAATAACGGGCGGCCCGTGGCGATTCTTGTGCCCGTGCAAGGCGACACGCTTGACGAAGAGATCACGGCCATCCGTCAGTCATCCGCTCTGCGTGCCGTCCAGAGGATGCAGACCCACGCGATGACAGCCAAACTGAACCGGCTCACGCCCGATGAAATCGATCAGGAAATCGCTGCGGTTAGGAAGGCACGCAAACAACCGAAGTAGAGGGGCCTGTATGCGCATTGCCGTCGACACGAACGTTCTGGTCTCGGCGTTTCTTTCGCCCCGTTCAGCGCCCGCAGCCATCTTGAGCCTCATCCTCTCAAAGAGGGTTGAGCTGTGCTTGGATGTCCGGATTGTTGACGAGTACCGCGACGTGCTGTCCAGACCCAAGTTCGGTTTCTCCGAGCGCGATATCGACAAATTCATCGCCTTCCTCTGGCGGGAAGGTGTATGGGTCATTCCCGACATTCTGCCGGCACACCCATTCCCTGACGCCAGCGACAGCATGTTCATTGAAGTGGCTCACGCCGCAAACGCCTTCTGCTTGACGACGGGCAATATGCGGCACTTTCCAGAACGCGCACGGTTTGGGGTTAAGGTGTTAACGCCCGCAGATTTTCTCAAGACTCTGAAGACGCCTTGAAGCAATATTAGCGCCTACTTGCCGCGCACGTCGATGACACCGACCACGCCCTTGACGGCTGGTACGCCGTTCGCGACTTCGAGCGTGCCGAACCCCGTGTCCGTGCACAGGAACGAACGGCTCGCCGCGGGTGCGCTAGGGCGGAGGCGCAGCGCCTTGTCCGCCGCGTCGTAGCGCACGCCGGAGAGCGCTTCGATCAGCGCGTAGCTCGACATCGCGCGGGCGTACCAGTGGCCGCACTCGTACTCGTTGAACGGATTGCGCCGCACGCCGTCGTAGCGCTTGCGGCAGACGCGCACGACCTCTAGCCCCTTCTCGACCTCGCCCAGCATAATCAGGTGCGCGGCGATCTGATCCTCGATGCCGGTCAACAACTCGTAGCTGTACACGAAGGGCAGCAGCGGCTTGCCGCCGTTCGGCCAGGAACACAGCAGCAGACCGCCGTCGTTGCCCATCGCATAGGACGGCCGCTGCGGATTGGCGTGCATGGAGAGGTCGCGCTTCAGGTTGTATTTGCACACCGCCAGCAGATGGCTATGCACCAGCTTGGGATCGACCAGGTCCTCCTCGATGCCGCAGACGCGCGCCATCCACAGGCCCAGCACGCCGTCCGACAGGCACCCCGTGCCGTACTGGTACTTCGGCCCCTGCTCGTTCACCGTCTTCGCCGTCTCGCGGTAAGCTTCGCTCTGCTCCTCCGGATTGAGCGGCGAGAAATTGTGGTCGAGACCATCCTTCTTGACGATCTGGATAAAGTATTCGCCGTTGAACAGCTCCTTCTCCATGCGCTGACGCCCCTTCGCCAACAGCGTGCGGTAGCGCGTCACATCGTCGCCCGCCGCCGCCCCCATGCGCGCCGCCGCCGAC
>CAYSXF010000654.1:0-3504 GCA_964434815.1 uncultured Lentisphaeraceae bacterium | reverse complement strand
GGGATCGCTCCCATGCGCACGTTGTAGAGGTGCGCCGGCGAGTCTTTCACCGCGGCTTCGGCCTGCTGCCACAGGAGCGCGGCGCGCGTGTAGAACTCGTCAGGAATCTGGTTGTGGTGCGGGTCCTCGGAGATGCGCAGCGGGTGCGCGGCGGGATCGCGGTAGAAGCTGTGCAGCGCGTCGAAATAGGTGCGCACGTAGGGCGCGGCCGCGCCGTAGTAGCCGTTGAAGAAGTCCTCCAGCAGCGCTTCCTGCGGAAGATCGGGCTTCCACATCCACTTGGCGAGCAGCCACGCCTTCAGCTCCGCGAAGTCGCCGTGGCGGCCCTGGTAGGCGCCCTGTTCGAAGAGGTAGTCGACGCGGTTCGTGTGGAAGAAGCGCACGTTGTCCTGGAGGGCGAGGACGTTCGGGAACGGCGAGGTGTAGTCGCGGAAGTTGGTGGTGTAGTCCCAGAGATAGAGGCGGTCGCAGATCGCGCCCCAGCCGCGGATGTCGTCGAGAAACGCCCGGTTTTCCTTAAAGGCGCTCTTGTCGATGGGGAACGCGAAGTCGCACTCGATGGTGCAGAGGCACGGCATCACATTGTGGCGCGGGCGGACAGTCTTCGGCGGCTTGCGCGTGTACTGGTAGGCGAGCGTTTCGATGGTCACGTTCGGGAACTCCTTTCCGATGGTCTCGGCCACCTTGTTCACGAAGGCGATCATCGTGCCCGCGTGCGACTCCTCGGCATCGTCGATGGCTTTGCACGCAGGGCAGGTGCAGAAGTTGTACCAGTCGTTCTGGCTCACGCCGTAGAAGTCGGCGCCGGGGTCTTTGCGGATGCGCGACAGCACGTTGGAGGTGACGATACGCAGGACGTCGGGGTTGGTGAGGCAGAGCTGGGTGTTCTCCTTGATGCGCTTGCCGTTCACCTCGCTGAAATATTCGGGGTGCGCTCCGAAGTAATCGGACGGCGAGCAGAGGAGGTTGAAGGTGTGGCAACTGCCCAGGCCTCCGCCGAAGCGGTGCGAGTGGCCGCCGTGCTTGTCGGTCAGGCGCATGCTGTTGCCGTTGCATTTGTTGCGGGCCGCGAGGTCGCCGTCGAACATGTCGAACCAGAACGGCTCGCGCAGGGCGAAGGCGGGCTTTTGCGTCTCATCCAGCGGCGGAATGGCCCAAGTGTCAAGCTTCGGGATGACGCTGTGCCAGGAGGTATACCAGCGGCAGCCGCCGAGGCGCTCCAGCGCTTCGTAAACGCCGTAGAGTGTGCCGCGTTTGGTGCCGCCGACAATGAGCAAATAAGGCGGATGGGTTATCAGGCGGAAGCCGTCTTCGCCGAGGGTCTTTAGGTCAGCGGGCGCGCCGAGGAGCTGGGCGGTATAGTGCGTTTCGCCCAAGAGAATGGCACGTTCCGGCAGCGGCGCGTCGTCGGTGGCGATCGGCAGCCGTACGCCAGTCATCTGTTCCGTGAAGCGCTGGAACTCCTCCGCGGCGTAGACTTGGGACGGCGAGGCGCCTGCCGGACGGATGATGGTGTAGGCCGCGGGCTGTCCGCGCGTGGCGAGTGTCAAATTTTGGGCGTTGAGAAGGTTGGCGAGCAAGCCGGCTGCAAGAGCGAGCGTGTGTGTTCTCATTCGGAGGTTTCCTCAGTGTGGCAGTGATGTTTTCAAACTCACCTGATAGCATCTAACCACAAAACGGGTGGGATGGAAACCCAGAAGTCGCACCGCCGGTTGAATGATATGCGAAATAGCTTTTAGAAAGCGACAAGCTATGGAATACTGAGCGCACGAAATGCGTGCAGGGAAATGGATGCATGCATGAGAGAAGGTGGATGAGCATCCGGCTGTGGCTTGTTGGAACGTAACGTGGAGAATTTATGACGACGAATCGGTTAATGACACCCCTTATCATGATGGCAATGGCGTTGCCGGCACTGGTGACGGCGCAAGAGGCGGCGAAGAAAGAGGCGGCGAAGGTGCCGGAGACTGTGCAGAAGGCGGACAAGGGGCCGCTGCTCGATGGCGGGGCGGAGTTCCGTTTACGCGATGAGATGAAGGATCATATGCCCGGCACCGGCCTGACGGAAAAAAAATTCGAAAACTATGTGCGCGTTCGCTCGCGCGTCTGGGGCTCAGCCGCTTACGAGGATTATACGGTGTACGGACGGCTGGCCAACGAGTTCCGCGTGTATACGGCGAAGCCAGGAAAGAAAAATGACGGCATGGCCACGTATGAATTCCCCGATGAATTGTTCATCGACAACCTCTACTTCGACGCGAGGAATCTTCTCTACGACCGCGTCGATCTGCGTGTCGGCCGGCAGGAAATGAAGTACGGTGAGGGCCGGATCATATCGGACGGTTCCGCTGCGGACGGTTCCCGGTCGACCTATTTCAACGCGGTTAAGGCCACGTTGCATGTCACCGAGAAGACGTCGCTCGACGCTTTCGGTATATATATGCCGGACACCGACGAGCTGGCGATAGGGCCGGACAGCCGGGCGCTGGAGACAGACAACGGCTATGCCGATAACAAGGATTCCGGTGCGGGACTCTACCTCACAGCGAATGAGATCAAAGAGTTTCCCTTCGAGCTATACTATGTGTGGGAGAACCAGACGCACACTCACAACATCGGCAAGAATAGATACGGACGTGACTTCAGCACGTTCGGCACGCGTCTGCTGCCGAAGTTTTCCGAGCAGTTTTCGGGCGAGGTGGAGCTGGCCGTGCAGACCGGCGAAACGGAAGACGGACGCGATATCTTCGGTTACATGGGGTATGGCGGCCTGACCTACGTGGTCGCGCCGGACAGCTCGTTTAAGCCGTACATTACGCCCGCCATCCTGTATCTGTCCGGCGATGACAAGCCGAACTCGGGCGACGACAACAACTGGAACCCTGTTTTCAATCGTACCACCTGGTTCAGCGTGCTGCTCTCCGATCAGTACAAGAACTATGCGTGGGCGAACCTGATCTACCCGCATCTGGAGGGCGGAATCACGGTGCTTAAAGATCAGAAGCTGAAGATCCACACCGGGCCGGTGTTTACGGTCAAGGACGATCAGCCGGCAAACGGCACCGGAGACACCTACAAGGGCTATCTCACCTTCATCCGCTACGAAGCGCCGCTGCTCAAAGGGTTCTTCGGCAAAGGCAGCGACCTCAACCATGCGATCCAGCTTGAAGTGTTTGAGCCGGGTGACTACTACATCTCAGACGAGACCGCCGTGTTCCTCCGGTGGGAGGTCAACGCGAAGTTCTAGAGCGGATTAAAGTTAAAGTTGCGAGGTCGAACGGCCGCAGGACGGGTCTAGCCACCGCCGCAGCACGAACGCGCATACCAGGCCCACCAGTGCGCCGGTGGCCACATCGGCGACATAATGATCGAGTGACACCATCCGCGCCGTCACGATGAGCACAGCCCACGCCACATACAAAGGCCGCAGGGGCGGATACACGAACCATAGCACGGTCTGTCTCTTATACACATCTCCGAGCCCACGAGACAGGCAGAAATCTC
>CAYSXF010000653.1:0-3513 GCA_964434815.1 uncultured Lentisphaeraceae bacterium | reverse complement strand
CAGCCCGCTGCATGATCATGGGTTTCCCAGCATCGGATGCGCGTGCTGCACGCGCGCGGTCAAGCGCACGGAAGATGTCCGTTCCGGACGGTGGTGGTGGGAGCAGCCAGAGCAAAAGGAATGCGGACTGCATGGCAGTTAGGAGTTAGGAGTTAGGAGTTGGGAGTCTGTTTGAACGCGGGTCGCACGTCGCGGGTCGCGATTCGACGCCTAAGAACGAGGAGAGGTGAAGCAATGAGCACACTTTCGCAGTTGAGACAGCTTGAGGCCGAGAGCATTCACATTTTCCGCGATGCCATGAGTCAGGCGCAGAATCCGATCCTGCTCTACTCGATCGGAAAGGATTCCTCAGTACTGGTGAGGCTGGCGCAGAAAGCCTTTTATCCGGGACGTCTGCCGTTCAAGCTTCTGCACATCGACTCCACCTGGAAGTTCCGCGAGATGATCGCGTTCCGCGACCGCTTCTGCTCGGAGCAGGATCTTGAACTGATCGTTCATTCGAATGAGCAGGGACGGGCGGAGGGCGTGAACCCATTCGACTACGGCAGCCGCAAATACACGGACATCATGAAAACTCAGGCGCTGCTGCAGGCACTCAAAGCGGGCAAGTATGATCTTGCCTTCGGCGGCGCGAGGCGCGATGAGGAGAAGTCGCGCGCCAAGGAGCGGGTTTTTTCTTTCCGCGATAAGCATCAGCAGTGGGATCCTAAGAACCAGCGGCCTGAACTTTGGAATATCTACAACGCGCGCGTCAATCCTGAAGAAAGCGTACGCGTTTTCCCTCTCTCCAACTGGACCGAGACCGACATCTGGCAATACATCCGCATCGAGCGTATTCCGATCGTGCCGCTCTACTTCGCGGCGCTGCGTCCGGTCGTGGAGCGCGACGGCCAGTGGATCATGGTGGACGACGAGCGGATGCGCCTGCATTCCGGAGAGCGTCCCATCGAGAAGACGGTCCGCTTCAGGACGCTGGGCTGCTATCCGCTCACCGGCGCGATCGAGTCCGCAGCGACGACCATCGAGGAGATCGTGGCCGAAACGCTACAGGTGCGCGTGAGCGAGCGTTCGACGCGCGTGATCGATCACGATGGCGATTCGTCGATGGAACAGAAGAAGCGCGAAGGGTACTTCTAAAAGTTAGGATTTAGAAGTTAAGAGTTAGGAATTGGATGCCGGGCGTAAGAGTTGGGAGGCGAGAAAGCATGAGCGCGATTGACACCTATTTGAACGAGCATGAGAACAAGAACCTGTTGCGCTTCATCACTTGCGGCTCAGTCGATGATGGCAAGTCAACACTGATTGGGCGGCTCTTGTTCGACAGCAAACTGATCTACGAGGATCAGCTCAGTTCGCTGCAAGATGCGAGCGACAAGAACGGCACCACCGGTGCAGGTGAGATCGATTACGCGCTGCTGTTGGACGGACTGAAAGCCGAGCGTGAGCAGGGGATCACCATCGACGTGGCCTACCGCTACTTCTCAACGCCGCAGCGCAAATTTATCATTGCCGACACACCGGGACACGAGCAGTACACGCGCAACATGGCCACCGGAGCGTCGACCGCGAATCTGGCGATCATCCTGATAGACGCCCGCTACGGCGTCGTTACGCAAACTCGACGCCATGCTTTTATCGCGTCGCTTCTGGGGATTAAGCACTTGCTGGTTGCGGTCAACAAAATGGATATCGGCGGCTATTCGGAAGAGACGTTTCTGAAGATCCGACAGAGCTTCAGCGACTTCGCGCAAAAGCTCGATAGTCCGGATGTCCGGTTCGTGCCGATCTCAGCGTTGAAAGGTACCAATGTCGTCCGCCGCTCGCCGGAACTGACTCCGTGGTATTCGGGCCCGTCCTTGCTTGAACTGCTCGAGACGGTCGATCTCTCGCAGGATCTCAACACGCGCGATTTCCGCTTTCCTGTGCAAGTGGTGATTCGGCCGAATCTGAACTTCCGGGGCTTTGCTGGCACCGTGGTGTCCGGGGTGATCAAGCCTGGGGATAAGATTCGTGTATTGCCATCGAACAGGACTTCGGTCGTCAAGCGGATCGTGACGTCTGACGGAGACCTGCAGGAAGCTACAGCCCCGCAGGCTGTGACGTTGGAGTTGACAGACGAGGTGGATATCAGCAGCGGCGACATGATTGTTCATGACGTCAATCAGCCCCGCGTCAAAGACCGTTTTGAGGCGGTCGTGATCTGGATGAGCGAAACACCGCTACGAGCGGGAGCGCACTACCTGATCCGCCACGCGGGCCGCTTCGTCAAGGCACGCGTAGAGACTCTGCTTTATGGCGTCGACGTCAACACCATGGAGCAATTGTCGGTGCAGGAACTTCCGCTGAACGGTATCGGGCGCATCGTCATCGAAACCACACAGCCCCTGTTCTTCGACCCGTACTCGGAGAACCGCGCGACAGGTAGCCTGATCTTCGTTGATCCAATCAGCAACGCGACGTCCGGTGCGGCGATGATCACGGACACAGTTTTCATCGATCATGACACGCCGCGCGCGGTGAGCGATGCGGCCGGGCTGCTGCGCGACCATGTTGAGCGGCGCGAGTTCTATTGGGAGACCGGGCTTGTCTCCGCCAAAGACCGCCTGCTCAGGAATCGCCATATCGGCAAGACGGTGATCATCATTGGAGAATCGGCGCAGGCGGTGCAAGCATTCGGCAAAGAGCTGGAAAGGCGGCTGTTCCGTCTGAATCTGAACTCCTATTTTCTCGGGTTTTCAAGCCTTTCGCGGGGTTTGGCGTCAGACGTGCGCGACAATCGATCGGAGCACGACGCGCAGATTCAGCGGCTAGGCGAGTTGTCGCGCATTCTGACCGATGCAGGGCTTATTTTTATAACCGCATTGCCTTCTGCCGACGCCTACACGGTTGAGCGGCTCAAGGCGCTCAATCAGCCGAACGAACTTCTGGTGGTCTCTTTAGGCGAGCTGTCTGGCCGAGCAGTGCCTGTCACAATTACCGTCGGTGAACATGTTTCGATCGAGAAGAATGTGGACGCCGTTCTTGGCCTTTTGGCAGAACAGCATGTGATACCGGACTACTGCATCTGAGGCTAATTATCGTGGTGAACCGCGCGCGGTTGAGCGCGAGGCTAAACTGTGCCATACTGATGCCTTCAAAGGAGCGAGATGAAACATCAGTACGCTGGTTTAAACGGAGCTTTTGAAGGGTTCTTAGCTGGAGAGGTTTCACCGGAAGCGCTCAAGGCCGTGACAGCGCCGTTCGGCATTTATCAGCAGCGCAACGGAGACTTTATGGTACGCGTTCGGGTCACCGGAGGAGAGATCCTCTGCGAGAAGCTGGCGGGACTCGCCGATGTTCTCGACTGCTCGGGCGGGCATGCCCATCTGACCTCGCGTCAGGACATCCAGTTGCATGACGTGCCTGCTGCGCGGGTCTTGGAGGCTGTCACAGCAATCGACCGCCTTGGCCTGCCGTCAAAGGGAGGCGGCGGCAACACATACCGCAACATATTGGTGGGGTCGGACAGCGGGC
>CAYSXF010000652.1:0-3514 GCA_964434815.1 uncultured Lentisphaeraceae bacterium | reverse complement strand
ATCAGACACCCCACCCGCCCCTCGGCACGGTCCAAACACCCCGCGAAGCAGCAACTTCCGTAACACCGCTTCCAGTACCAGGCGCTGAGCCCGAAAGTCAGCGGCACCAGCCAAACCGCCAGCAGATGGTCGCGCCACCCGCCGCGCGCCAGATGCAGCCGCACGAGATCCCGCAGGCGCGGCCGCACGCCCGGACGGAAAAGACGGTCCGCCGCGCGCGTGTTCGCGTCGAGAAACGCCGCGATCCGGTCAGGCTGCCAGCGCATGTTGACGCAGCAGCCGCAGCAGCCTTGTCTGAACGTTTGGCAGGTCATTTGGAGAAGCTTGCGTTCGAAGTGGTTAGAATGCCCAATCCCCAGGCGTTGGCTCTTGGACATTCCTTATTGGCTAATCTGCCCTTCGCCTACCGGCTCTTCCTGTAAGCCTCCATCAGGGTGGAGTACTTGACGAGCATGTTCGGAACTTCCCACGCAGGCATGTCGCGGTTCTTGAGGAACCCGAGATATTTCTCCGCCACCTGGCCGAAGTGCTCTTCGTGGGTGTGCGCGTACTGCGCGGGAACGTTGACGCGCCAGCCCGTCTCGTGCTTCTCGAAGCTGACTCCCGGATAAGTCTTGTTGATCTCAGCCATCGCGTCTTTCAGAGCGGCGTCGATCTCTTCAGGTTTGACGCCCGTGCCGCGGCGCGGCTCGACATACAGCACCGGCTTGTAGTTCTCGGCCTGTCCCTGCTCGATGATCAGCGACGCGCGCGTGCCGCGCATCAGCGAGTAGTGGGTGTCGCCCGTGCCCGCCGGCGGCTGGAAGTTCCAGAGCACCGACACCTTGGCGTACACGCCCTTGATCGCATAGGTGAACTCGCCGTTCGCCTTGCACTGCAGGACGCCGCTCTGATCCAGGTCCTGCTTCAGATAGGCAGGCCACTGGTCCGTCGACGTGGAGGTCTTGAACTGCTCCAGCGTGATCGGCGTGGCCCACGTGCGGGCCTTCACCACGCTGACGTCGGAAGGCGAGAGCGTGACGTTCGGAAAGGTCTCCCACTGCACCAAGTCGGTCAGGTGCGTGGTCACATCCACGATCGCCTCGCCCTGCTGGCGCGTGTCGTAGTACCACGGCGGGCGCTGCAGCGGCTTGCCCGCCACCAGCTTGCAGAAGTGGTGGACGCTCTCCTTGGTCACGGCCGGATCGTCCGGCGTGCCCGTCTCCTGCGTGCCATACACCCTGGGGAACCGCGACAGCTCCCGCTGGAGGATCGTCGTGATCTCGTAGCGCTCGGTCATGACGTCATAGAGCAGCACACCCTTCTGCTTGGCCACTTCGAACGCCTGCTTGAGCAATTCGAAATCTTTCGGCGTGATCGCCATCGGCTTGTCCGACAGCACGTTGAAGCCTGCCTGGACGCTCTTCAGGATGTATTCGGTTTTGCGCGAGTTGTTGCCCGCCAGCACGACCACGTTCCCGGACTTGTCCTTGAGCATCTTCTCGAAGAAGTCCGAACCGGTGTAGACGTCGGTCTCCCACTTCGTCGGATTCTCCGCGCGCGTGTTGAACCCGTTGACGCGGTCGAGGTGCAGCTTCAGGTCGCTGCCTTCCGGCGCATACACATGCACCTTGGGCGACACGTCAGGATACATGCGCTTCTGGATGAGCGCCGCATGGAAATGTCCCGGATCCAACGTGATCAGTTTCACAGTCTGCCCCTCTTTGCATTTTCCGCCACACTCTTTGGAGGTCTCGCAACCGGCCAGCAGCACGGCTGCCGCGCCTGCAAACAACATCGTTTTTTTCATCTTCATTCTCCATTCGGGGTAGGGACGCCTCCCCGAGGCGTCCGCGGACGGTTCGGGGAACCGTCCCTACCATGAACACAGGTTAGACCTTCACCGTGACGCCCGCCGCCTTCAGCACCTTCGGGATGCTGAACTGGTCGCGCTCGGGGCACGCCATCAGCTTGTTCGCCTCGGCGTTGTCCGTGGTCTCCGTCTTGCAGTCCCACTTGAGCGCCTTGCCGGTCTTCATGCACATGTGGCCCAGCGTGCAGACCGAGGTCGAGCGGTGTCCGCTCTCGGCGTTGGTCACGGCGGTCGTGCGGCCCTTGATCGCGATCAGCCAGTCCTTGACGTGGTCGTCGCTCACATGCAGGCGCACCGCGCTCGAGTCCAGCGGAGCGTCGAGCAGCTTTGCGTCGCTCGCGTCGAGCGCCTTCAGCGACTTGCCCGGTAGGGTCGGATCGCTGGCCGTGACTTTCTCCGCGCCGCGGCTCACGAAGATCCAGCCCTTCTCGCCGATGAAGCGCACGCCGTTCGGGTACTTGTTGCACACGCTCACATCGATGTTCTTGGGGTACTTGTAGAGCAGGTCGAACTCGGCGTGCGCGTTCCAGAGCCCCTTGGTCATCCAGCCGCAGGTGCCGGACACTTCCAGCGGCCCGCAGTCTTCCGTTCCGAGGCCCCACTGCACGATGTCCATGTGGTGCGCGCCCCAGTTGGTGATCATGCCCCAGCCGTACGGCTCCATCTGGATCCACCCCGGGCGGGTGCCGAGCTTGGCCGTGTCCTGGTTGTGCACGCGGTCTTCGGTGTAATAGGCCAGCGGCGTCGGCCCCAGCCAGGTGTTGTAATCGAGGTTCGCGGGCACCGGCATTTCCTCTTTGCGGCCGCCGTCCTTGTCCTTGCCGAAGCCGACCTCCACGCGCTTGATCTGGCCGAGGCGGCCGTTGCGCACCAGCTCGCACGCCGTGCGGAACTGCTTGCTCGAACGCTGCTGCGAGCCGACCTGAAGGACGGTGCCCTTCTGGCGCACCACCTCCACCAGCGAGCGTCCCTCATGGATCGTCTGCGCGAACGGCTTCTGCACCCAGATGTCCTTGCCCGCGAGCGAGCACTCGACCGCGCACAGCGCGTGCCAGTGGTCGGGCACGCAGACCATCACCGCGTCGATGCCCTTGTCCGCCAGCATCTCGTGGTAGTTGCCGAAGGTCTTGACCGTGTAGCTGTCGGTCTTGAGGCGCTTCTTGTACTCGGTCTCAACGCGCTGCTTCGCGAAGGCCAGCCGCTTGGAGTCCAGGTCGCAGACCGCCGCGATGCGCGCCATGTCTGTCAGCTTGAACAGGCCCGGCATCTCCAGCGTTGACGAGATGCGCCCGCACCCGACAATGCCCACATTGATCAGCTTGCTCGGCGCAGCCTGCCCCAGCACGCGCGCCGGAATGAGATTCGGCATCACCGCCATCGCGCCCGCAACGCCGCCCGCCTGCATGAACCCGCGTCTTGAAACCGTCATCATCGCTAGTCTCCTTTTTCCATCGTCCAGAGCAACCCTTTGATCAGGTGCGTGCGAAATGCCGCCTCCTGATAGTACTCTTTCTTGCTGTCTCTTTTCTTTGCTTTAGTATACACGTCAACCCACGAGATCTACACGGCGCTGAACACTCTTTCCCTGCACGACGCTCTTCCGATCTCCCTCACTCGCGGGCTGACGCTGGGGTTTCTGCCGCTGGTGGCGGGCTGGGTGTG
>CAYSXF010000651.1:0-3545 GCA_964434815.1 uncultured Lentisphaeraceae bacterium | reverse complement strand
GATCGAAGGGGAACGTGAGTTGCAAGCTGTCCAACTCTTTCAGCCCTTTGCCGCTGCCGCTGAAGGCCATGCGGATCCCGCCGTCCTTCACTGTAACCGTCCAGGTGATCTTGGCGTCTGTGGCAGCGAGCTGAAACACCGCCTCGTTCTTGCCCCGCAGCTTTCCGGTGCCGGTCAACACCGTCGCATTGGTGCCGCTCCGGGCGGAGAGCGTGACCGGGGCGAGCAAGAGGTTCAGCTTGGCGCGGTCGCCGCCCTCAGTGTCCCAGCTCATGACCGTCAGCCGCGCGGACTTGAAATCGGCACGGACGCGCACCACAGGCGCACCCGTCCGGGCTTTCTCTTCCAGCCACGCCGGGGGGCCGGCGGGCGGTTGGGCCGCCGCTTCCGACGGCGGACGGAGGCCTTTTTCGTCGGGCGGAAACAGCGGCAGCTTCAGCCAGGCGAGGCCGAGGTCGCGCTTCGTGTGGCTGATGCTCTCGCCGCCGGGAGAGTCATAAACCATGGCCAGGCGTTTTCCGACTTTGAGCACCGTCGCCATGCCGATCGTCTTGGTGCTCCAGGTGCAGGTCGTGCCATCCAGGGCGACCGCCCGCTTCCGGCCATCCCATTTGCGGATATCCTTCGTCCAGAACACATAGGTGGCGTCGGTGTAGCCGCCGGGGCCGTCGATGTGATTGACGAACATGAACCACGTCTGGTTGGCAGGCTCAAAGTAGAGCGAGGCGTTTTCGACATCGTAATGGCCCGAGTCAAAGAGCGGCCCGGAAGGCATCTCCCACTTCGCATCGAGATCCTTGGTCTTCGCCATCCCGATGCTGCCGGGCGCGCCAAAAAACATGAGGTACTCGCCCTTGTCTTTCACGATGTGGCCGGGGTAGGCCATGTACTGCGGGAACGCCTTCTCCCGAACCTCAAGCGGCACAAAGCCCGGCTTTTTCGTCCACGGGCCTTTGAGCGATTTCGCGGTCGCCTTCATGGAATTGTAGGGCGGCAGGCCGATCAGTTCGGGCGGGCCATTCATGGTGGCGGAGGTCACGTAAAACATGTGCCAGACATCGCCTTCCTTCACGAACCACGGCGAACCCGCGAACCCGGCGTCCGGTTCGCCCGGGGCGCCCAGCGTGAGCGTGAAGCCCTGCTTCTCCCAGTGGACCATGTCCTTGCTCGTGGCGAGGCAATTGATGAAGCCGGTCGGCCCCGCGCCGTCATAGAAGAGATAGTAGGTGCCGTTCTCCTCCATGATGCTGGGATTCCTCGCGCCATTGACATCGCATTGGCCGGGCCCGTCGCCGTGGCGCAGGATGCGGCCGTGATCCTGAACCTCCAGCCGGTATTGGGGCGCCGGCGGCGGATACGGCTCCGTGGCCGGCTTGGCCTTTGCCGAGGCCAAGGCCCGGGAACGCGCCCTGCTTTCGCTTGAGGCCGCCGCCTCCGCCGGCACAAAGGCGAAGTGCTGCGGATTGTTGCGCGCCGTGAGGACCGTCTGCACGCTCCGGTCGGACAGCTTCCAGGCTTTCACGGTGCGGTCCGCATGCTGACTGACAAAAAGCCGGCCCGCTTGGAGGAACAGGCCCACCGGCGAAACCAGACCCGTCAGCCAGTCGCTCTCCTTCCCCTCGCGCTCCACCTTCACCACCTTGCCCGCGCCCAGCAACGCCACATAGAACCCCTCCTCTGCCACCGCAACCCCGCGCGCATGGCTGGCCGGGGGGAACGCGCAGAGCATCTGCGCCGGGCTGCCCGGCTCACCCGACCAATACCCCAGCCCGCCCTTGCCGGTGGCCTCGTCGGCGGTCGTAAAATACACGCCGCCGCGCGGGCCTGCCGAACACAGGCCGCTGGCCGCGTCGGGCAACCCCTCCAACACGCGCTGCGGTTCGGGCGTGTTGGAGTTGCCATCCTCCACTCCGGCATCCGGGGCGTAGCTGGCAATCCCTTTATACCGGGCCGAAGCGGCATAGAGGCGGCCCCCGTTCCACGCCAGGCCCGCCGGCTGCCAGTCCGCATACCCCGTGAGCACCGCGCCCAAGTCCGCGCCGTCGGCGTCGTATTTACGGATCTCACCCGCGCCATATTGGCTGATGAAAACATCCCCGTCCGGCTCGGACCGAACCACGCCCAAAGGCGTGTTCAAACCCGCCGCGAAGGCGCCCAGAAAAGTGCCGTCGTCCGTATAGCGCCGCACCTCGGCACCCTCGACCAGCAGCACGTCGGCCGCCGCTGAATAGCCAAGGCAGGCGCCCAGGCTAAGCAGCAGACCAACTTGAGTCCGGCAGTGTTTATTCATTAGTAAAACAGGATCACTGTTCCCGACGGGGGGGGAGCTTTCCCAAAGGGCACGATGGCAAAATACTGCGGGCTGTCCAGCGTGGGGAACTGCGACACCTGCGCCCCGGTGGCGAGGTTGTAACCGGTGATGGTTTTGTCACCGAAGGAACTGACATAGAGTACGTCGCCGTCAATCGCCAAGCCTACGGGCGTATTGCAGGTGATGAAGTCCGTAGCCGTCCACCCGCCTGAATGGCTGACTTTCATCACTTTCCCCTGGTCATACAGCGCCACATAGAGCGTGCTGTTTCCCGCCGCCACGACGCCGCGCACGGCACCGACGACACCGAAGTCATAGATATCCCCCGCCGCCGCTCCCGGCTGCCACCAACTCAGCAGGGCGTTACCGGCCGCGTTCTGACCCGTGTAATAGACGACATCCGTGAAGCCGTTGGTGGCACCCGAAGCAAGTCCATGAACAGTGCCGCCGGGGAAGGGCTGGTACCACAGATACGCCAACGGCGTGGCGGGATCGCCATCCTCCGTCCCGACATCCGGCCCGCTGCTCACGAGATAACCTGCGTTATAGGTCGCCGTATGGATGCGCCCGTTGATGTAGGCCAAGCCCGCCGGCCCATGACCGTAGGGTCCTGAATTGGCGTTAACCACACCCAAGGCAGCACCATCCGTGGCATATTTGTTAACCCCGCCAGCATACTCAGAAATGTAAACATTTTCCCCGCCTACCGCCACTCCGACAGGAACACTCAAACCGCTGGCGAACGAGATGAGATGTTTTCCGGTACGGTTATATATCTCCGCCGTGCCGCTGCTCGATTCGGCCACCAGGAAATTGGCCGTGGCCTTCACCGTCTGACTCAAAACACTGGAGAGGCTCGCTTTGTAACTCGCATCGCCCGCATAGACCGCCGTGACGCTATGCACCCCGCCCAGCAAGGACACGGTCGAGAACGTTGCCGTGCCCCCGCTCAAGGTGGCGGTGCCCAGCGTCGCACCGCCTTCCTTGAAGAGCACCGTGCCCGTGGCGTCGGCCGGGCTGACCGTTGCCGTAAAGGTCACGCGGTCGCCATACTGCGAGGGGTTCAGCGAGGAGGTCACCGTCGTGGCGGTGTCCAGCCCATTCACCACAAAATACTGCGGACTGCCCAGCGTGGAGAACTGGAAGAGCAGCGCCCCGGTGGCGAGGCTGTAGCCCGCGATGGTTTTGCCGTTAAAGGAGCCGACATAGAGAATCCCGCTGTCAATCGCCACTC
>CAYSXF010000650.1:0-3551 GCA_964434815.1 uncultured Lentisphaeraceae bacterium | reverse complement strand
ATGGAGAAGCGACCGGAACTGCGCTACCAGCAAGTCAGCGAGGTCAAGACGATGGTCGAAACCGTCGCCAGCACGCCGCCGTCGGTTGGTGTCCCGGCTTCAGCCGGCGCGGGACAGAAGCCGCTCGAAGCCACGACACCAACTTCAACGCGACCTGCGAAGCCGCTGGATATTTGGCAACGGCTGAAGCTACGCTTCTGGCCGCCGTTGGTCGGGCGCTGTGGCGACGTACGGATGATCAATTGGCCGGCCGTCGCGATGCGCGGCCTCAGGGCTCTGATGATTGGGCTGATCGGTGGCGGGATTGTCGCTGCAGGCGTCAGCGTGCCATTTGGCCCGAAAATCAGCTTGCTGGCTGGCGCAGGCTACCTCGGCTTCGTCTGCATCCTCGCCGGCTTCGTCATGACGATCCGTATTTTGCGCGGGTTCGCCATGCCGTTGACCGTACTGCCAGAATTGGATCGGCCGTCGCACACGCCGCCAATGCCGCCAATGGCCGGTGTCCCTGCATCGGGCAAACTCACCCAACGCGATGCGAATCCTCTACCCGTTCTACAGTTCTGGCAGGCGTTGGAGGATGCTGACTATGCTCGATCCTGGGAACTGGCTGCCCCGTATTTTCAGCGGGACATTGGCAAGGATGAATGGATGGCGCGGATGGAAAGAAGCCGCCGCCCACTAGGTAAAGCTGTGCGGCGCGAACAGTCCCCGTCTCTTTGGCTTAACGTCGGGACACGCCAAGAAACCCGCTGCAAGACCACATTCGACAGCGAGCGGACGGCGATGGAAACTGCGGTCGCGGCGCTGCAACCGAATGGTGAATGGCGGATTGAAAGCTATCGCCTCGATTCAATCGATGCTGTTTCCGCAACGGCAACTCCGTCACCGCTCCACGAACCGCGCTGCTCGCGCACGGCCATCGTCGGCGCATGTTTTGCGGCGCTGGGGCTTTTGATGGCAGCGTCCGTGCTGCTACAACCTCAGGTTATGCGGGCATGGGGAGGGCTGTCCTTGCTGTTCGGTCCTGCCACGATTCTCGGCTGGATCGCCGTCACGCAGATCCGCCGCTCGACGGGAAAGCTCTGCGGGCTGGGTCTGGCGGTATTCGACGGGCTGCTGTTCCCGCTGCTCGCGCTGGACGGTGTCTTCGCAGGGGTGGGGAAGGGCTTGGCCCGAATCTTCGTGGAATTCAATTCCAATTTGTCGAACCTGAACAATCCGCAGGTTCATCCACCGTTCGTCACGCGGCTGGCCAATCTCCTTTCGCAGCATCATGAACTCGCGCCGCTCATCGCTGTGGTGATCATCATCGTCGTGGATCTTCTCGTCATCCGCGCCGTTTGGCGGGCGGTGAATCGGCAGGTCGCCCAAATGCCGATTGCGCAGACCAAGCTTTCAACGGCACTAGCGCTGAATGTGCCGTTGGCTACGATGGCTGCTTGCGCCGCTTGGGCGAGCGGAATCTTTGCGGGCATCACGTGGAGCCTGATGCCGCAGCCGCCGGCAGTTTTGGTTTGGGCGATTCTCGGCGCCGCACTCGCCGCAGTCGGTCTGGCGATACCGGCACGCCATTTGAAACGTGGCAGATTCGCTCTGGGATTTGGTGTCGTGCAAACGCTTGTGTGGGTGATTTTCTGGTTCCTGTTTGCGTTGGTCACTCCGCTGCCCGAGGCCGCGTCCGACACGCGCAGCTTCGGCCCTCCGTTCGTCGCACGCTTGCAGCAAGGCACGGTGGAGTTGCTGGCGCTGGCGCCGCATCCTTCCACCAACGCTCCGTCCTGGCATCCCGACGGCTCGCCGGCTAGCGAGCGCTTTCCAAGCCGGGGCGGCAGCGACTCGGCCGCTGGAAAAGTGGTCAAGGAAATCGCCTTCCGTGTGAGCACGCAGGCGGAATCGCCCTCATGCCCTGAGCTGCGCTGCGACAAGGCCTCGGGGTTCAGCGGTATGGGGTCTTCATTGAAACGAGAGGGCACGAACCAGACCGCCATGATTTATGTGCAGGCGATCGCATGTCCGCCGAAGGCCCAGAGCGCCAACCTCAAGCTCGGCGTGGCCGAAGGGAACTGGGAAACGGTCTTTTCGACAGCAAAACCGCGCGTCAACCTCAACGCCGGCTGGTGCGGTGAGCAAACGTCCGATAATACGGGCCTGTGGGAGGCGAATGTCCAGATGACCGAAGGCAAAGGCGGTGACGTGGTGCTGGCCTTCAATTACTGCTCAAAGGACGACTATGAAACGCGCATCGTTTACGTGAACGCCGACGGTACTGCGGTGCCCTTGCGCGGCAACGGCTCCTATGGCGCGGGCGGCTTGATCCATGGCATCACCTCGCTTTCCTCGGCTGACTACGCGCAGGTCAACGCATTCCAACTTCAAAGACGGCGTTACGAGTGGGTCGAGTTCCGCAACGTGTCCTTGCAGCCTGGGAACAAGACCGCGGTGGAGAGCGTGAACACGCCTGGAGCTGAGATAAGCCAGATATTTTTGCCGGCTTCCAGTTCGCCAACGCAAGAGCCCATTCAGAGACGCGCTGCTGCGTCGGCTACGCCGGCCTTGCTCGCCGAGAAGCCCAAGCTGCAGTTCCTCGCATGGCAGGACGAATGGAGGGCGCACGAGCCGCGTGGCGCTTTTCACGCGGATGGCACCGCCGCGACCGAACCGGAGGAGCTGCGCCTGCTGCGCCACATCCAGCCCATTGGTTGTGATGACAGCGGGAGTGCCGAAGGCAAGCTCAACCCGCGCTTCCTGCACCTTTGGTTCTCGCACCCGCTCATTGACCGGCAGAGTTTGAATGACGTTGCATTGCTCGACAGCACGGGCAAACCGCTTGAGCCGCGCGACGGCATGTTAGGCTCGAACGCACGGGGAACGGAAGACGGCGACCGCTTTGGATGGCTGACACACACATTGAGTCCGGGTTATGCCGGAAACATTCCGACCGCCGTCACGGTCCGGCTACGCTATTCGCTCGGTTCATGGGAACACGAGCAGATGTTCGCACCTGATGAAAACGGCATCATCGCCCTGGGCAACGGCAGCCAGTTCAACGGGATCGGACAGAACGCCAAAGGAACGGCATTTTTCTCTATCGCGGTGGATATGAAACAAGATGCTGCGCGCCAGTTCGGCGTCGTGGCGGTCACTAAGGACGGGCGGGAACTTCAACCGTCCGGCGGCGAAACTGGAGGCGGAGTCGGTGAGGCCGTGCATGTCCAGCGATTCATCTTCGACACGCCTCTGGCAGAGGTCGCTCATTTCCGGCTCGGCACGCGGCCGGTCAGGACGGTCGAGTTTCGAAACATTCCCCTGCCGGTTAACCCAGGTCATTCCGCCAACGCAGCCATAAAGTAATGGGGGGAAGGCGCGTGGTTTGCGAATATCGGACTCAATCGCGTGTTCTTTGATGGAGTCTCTTGGAGAACAATTTTGGTGCGGTGACAACCGAAGGGCGGCACCGCTTTCCTGAGCTGTGAAGAGAAAGCGGCGTCGCGCGGGCTACCGCTTGCCCTGTCTCTTATACACATCTGACGCTGCCGACGAATAGAGAGGTG
>CAYSXF010000649.1:0-3553 GCA_964434815.1 uncultured Lentisphaeraceae bacterium | reverse complement strand
TGTATAAGAGACAGGGCCGGGCTCAAGGTGACGGATGCGGACTCCTCGGCGGGCAAGGCGGTGCCGGGAGCGATCAGCCTCAAGTTCAGCGGGAACAGCATCTTTGTCTCCGGCCAGATTTATAGCCAGAAGGACAAGGACCGCATCATTCAGATCATCGAGGCGCAGAACTGGCTGACAATTCCAAAGAAAGAGGAGAAGAAAGAGGGGTCTGTTACTGTGGCTGAAGATCCGCGCGTCAAGGCGATTCTGGACCTGGAGGTGGTGCCGACCATGCTCGAAATGGACGTCACGTTCGTCGGCGTGACCGACAAGGAAGAGCAGCAGATCGGCGTGAACCTGGCGAAGGCGGGCCTGCTCGTGCTGAATTCCACCTCGGCGGGGTTCCAGGGCAAACTCGACAACCACTCCTCAGGGATGGCGGGCACCTACACGATCAACAGCGGACTCGAGGGCGCGCTGAAGTTCTTCGCGGGCAGTGGGCCGGGCCGCTTCCAGACCGCCGGACACATGACGTTCAAGAACGACTCGCCGGAGTGGCGCACCTATCACAGCGGAGGTACGCTGAAGGTCAAGGTGTCCACGCGCGACGCGACCTCGCTGCAGGATATCGACTACGGCCTCATCATGAAAATCAAGGGCGGGCTGCTGGATGCGAAGACCGCGGCGGTGGATGTGAACCTTGAACTCAGCTATCCGGTGCCGGTCGGCGTCGACTACGATCTGAAGCGCAACCGCATCGAGACGACGCTCAACTGCCCGATCGGCCAGACCATGGTCGTGGGCGGCATGAAGAGCCTGGTCGAGCAGTCGAGCAACGAGGGCGTGCCCTTCCTGAGGAGCGTGCCGGCCATCTCCTGGTTCTTCTCGGAGAAAGAGCACCTGCAGACGGACAACAAAGTGCTGATTCTCTTGAGCCCTCAGATAGCGGGCGCCACGGTCGAGTCGGCCCCCGTCTCCATCCAGACGGCGCCCACGGTTCAGGAGTCTTCCAAGACGAACGAGCAGCGCGAGCGCGAGCAACACAAGCGCCGCTTCTTCTTTTTCTGACGAGCGAATGCTGGGTTTGCCCCCTATGTGAAGCGAGAACGTATGCCGACACTCACCATCACTGCGCAGGACGGGCGGGAGAAGGAGCAGACCGTTGTGCTGGATCCCGCCGTGGAGACCACGCTTGGGCGGTCTCCTGAGAACCGCATTGTCCTCAACGACAACAAGGTGTCCCGGTCCCACCTGACGCTCGCGTGTCGGGACGGCGCCTTTTGGGTGACGGACAAAGGCAGCACCTTCGGCACGCTTCTGAACGGGAACAAGCTGACGGCTCCGGCCGCGCTGAAGAACGGCGACCGGTTGCAGGCGGGCGGGTACGCGCTGACGTTCGCAGCGGAGGCCCCGGCGGCCGCACCCAAGCGCCCGGCGCGCGAAGCGCCAGAGGCGATCGCCATGGATCCTGCGCTGGCCGCCATGGCCGTTCTCTACACCGACGAGATGATGGCGATGAAGAAGCGCATCCACGAGCAGGTGCTCTTCAAGCTGAACCTGCCGGAGATCGCCACCAAGCAGCTTCAGGACGACGAGCTGCGGGCCAAGCTGGAGGTGGCGCTGGATCAGGTGCTCCGCGAGGTGCGGCACGAGCTGCCGCGCGACCTGACGAACGACCTGTTCCGGCAGACCCTGCTCGACGAGCTGATCGGCTACGGCCCGATCACGCCGATGCTGCGCGACCCGAGCGTGGACGAGGTGATGGTGAACGGCCCGAGCCGCATTTTCGTGGAGCGCAAAGGACGGCTGTTCGAGACCGGCGCGCGGTTCTTCGACGACCGCCACCTCATCACCATCATCCAGCGCATCGTCGAGCCGCTGGGGCGGCACGTGGACGAGGCCAGCCCCATGGTTGACGCGCGCCTGCCGGACGGCTCGCGCGTCAACGCGATCATTCCGCCGCTCGCGCTGGACGGCTCGTCCGTGACGGTGCGCAAGTTCTCCAAGAAAAAACTGACGACGGAAGACCTGATCAAATTCGGCAGCATGACGCCCGAGATCGCGCTCTTCCTGGAGGAGGCGGTGCGCGCGCGGCAGAACATCGTGGTGTCCGGAGGAACGGGCTCGGGCAAGACGACGCTGCTGAACGTCCTCTCGCAGTTCATTCCGCACGGCGAGCGGCTCGTGACCATCGAGGACTCGGCGGAGCTGAAACTCAGCCACCGCAACATCGTGCGCCTGGAGGCGCGGCCCGCCAACATCGAGGGGCGCGGCCGGGTGGCCATCCGCGATCTGGTGATCAACGCGCTGCGCATGCGGCCGGACCGCATCGTCGTAGGCGAGTGCCGCGGGCCCGAAGCGCTGGATATGTTGCAGGCGATGAACACCGGGCATGACGGCTCGCTGACGACCGCCCACGCCAACACGCCGCGCGACTGCCTCTCGCGCCTGGAGAACATGGTGATGATGGCCGGTTACGAACTGCCCTCCTCGGCGATCCGCGAGCAGATCGCCTCGGCGGTCAACCTGATCGTCCAGCAGAACCGCCTGCCCGACGGCAGCCGCAAGATTGTGCAGATTTCGGAGGTGACCGGGCGGGAGAGCGGCACCATCCTGCTGCAGGACATTTTCGTTTTTGAACAAAAGGGCTTCGGTCCGGACGGGAAGGTGCTGGGCAACATGGTGGCCACTGGCAACATCCCGCAGTTTGTGGAAGAGCTCAAAGTGAAGGGCGACATGAGGCTGGACATGAGCGTGTTCGTCCCCAAAGCCTAACGATTCAGGGAGTCTTCTTATGGCCGATATCATCGTGCTGGCACTGGTTTTCGCGGCAGTGACGTGGGGCATCTGGGTGCTGACGCCGATCCTCGCGCAGATCGGTCTCGAGCGTTCAGCAGGCCGGTATGTGAAGACCGACGGCAGGACGCAGCTCGGGCCCATCTACCGTTTCACGACGCCCGAGCGGCTGGCGCAGGCCTGTTTGTCTTCGGCGCTGCTAGGCTGCGGCGCGCTCGCCGCCATCCTGATCGCCCTCAACGTGCTGAACCTCTACGTGTTGGGCGGATGCAGTCTTTTTGCCGGCGCGCTCGCCTACCAGATTCCGAAGTGGTGGCTGAAGAAGCGCATCAAACGGCGGCAGCAGCTTTTCGACGTGCGGCTGACCGACCTGACGCTCGGCCTCGCAAACGGCCTGCGGGCGGGCGCCGCGCTGCCGCAGAGCCTGGAGCTGGTGTCGCGCGACATGGGCGGGCCCATGACCGAGGAGCTGGCCCTCGTGCTGCACGAATACCGCTTAGGCATGGATCTGCCCGAGAGCCTGAACCGGCTGTGTGAACGGATGCCGGGCGAGGATCTGTCCCTGCTGGTGACGGCCATCAAGCTGACGATGCAGTCCGGCGGCAGTTTGGCGGAGGTGCTGGACCGCATCACCGAGACCATCCGCGAGCGCGTGAGCTTTCATGACCGCCTGATGACCATGACGGCGCAGGGCCGCTTCGAGGCCATCGCCATGGCCTCGGCCCCCCCTGTCTCTTATACACATCTCCGAGCCCACGAGACAGGCAGAAATCTC
>CAYSXF010000648.1:0-3555 GCA_964434815.1 uncultured Lentisphaeraceae bacterium | reverse complement strand
AGATTTCTGCCTGTCTCGTGGGCTCGGAGATGTGTATAAGAGACAGCGCTGCCACAACGACCGCATGGCGCAGGCTCCGGAGACCCTCGCGGCCGCGGAGCAACGCGACGTCCGCGCCCCAGGTCAGCGCCGTCAGCAGCAGCGCCGCGCCGAACACGCCGATGTGCGTGAGGCCGCACAATCCGAGCATCGTGAGCACCGCCGCCGCGCGTCCGCGCGAGCGCCGCGCCATCCAGGCGTGCAGCGCGAAGACCAGGCCCGCCAGCCACACCAGCCCGAGCGAGTTTTTTTCGAAATCGCCGACCATGGTCAGCGCGGGCGTGCCGAGCGCGACCCCGGCGGCGGCTACGACGGCAAGCCAGACGCCCCGCTTATTCTGGGCGCACCAGATCCGGCCGAGAAGAAACACCGGCGCTGCGACCAGCGGCGGCAGCAGCGCGTCGCACAGCCGCACCGACAGGAGGATGCTCGCTTCAAGGCCGCGTCCGGTGACCAGTTGCAGCAGCTTCGCCACGGCCGCCTGCAGGATAAAGGTGAGCGGCAGGTCGGGAATGCCCAGCCTGCCGTGCTCCAGCAGGGCGCGTGCTTGCACGAGGTAGTAGCCGCCGTTCATTCCGGGCACGAGCGGCGTGCTCCACAAGAGCCATGCTCGCGCCGCGGTAGCCGTCGCGATGACGGCCAGAAGCGTCGTCATTGCAGTGAGTTTCCGTCGGTCTGCTTCCATCGTTCTAGGGAGCCTCTTCATGGACAAACTGGAATTCCTGTTGCATAAGAATGTGTTTATCTTACACTATCATGCACGGGGCTTCAATATGCTCCGCGCAATTGGCGGCGTGGCGCCGTGTCCCAGCCCCTGAGAATTGCTTTTGCGGACAATTGCTTTTTGCGGACTTGTAAGAACGCCCCCGTTTTCTTTATTATATGAAATTCTTCTTTTGCCGGAGAATCAGGAAAGCAGGGCATTTATGAAACAGATCGGTGTGGGTCTAATCGGTTTTGGGACCGTTGGCGCAGGTGTCGCGGACGGGTTACAGCGCAACCGCAAGGTGATGGCGCAGCGGCTGGGCGTGGACGTGGTGCTCAAGAAAATCGCGGACATCGACATCGCGACGGACCGCGGTGTGACCGTGGATCAGGGACTGCTCACGACAGACGCGATGGCCGTGATCGGCGACCCGGAGATCCACATCATCGTCGAGCTGATC
The DNA here is from genome assembly GCA_964434815.1 of uncultured Lentisphaeraceae bacterium. Taxonomy (GTDB): domain Bacteria; phylum Verrucomicrobiota; class Kiritimatiellia; order RFP12; family UBA1067; genus CAYSXF01. Next base: position 2,350 of record CAYSXF010000648.1, on the reverse strand, counting down.
GGCGGCACGGGCATCGCCAAAACCTTCGTGCTGGCGGCGCTGAACGCGGGCAAGGCGGTCGTCACGGCGAACAAGAAGCTGCTGGCCGAGTATGGCGACGAGATCTTCGGGGCGGCCGAACGCAACGGCGTGGACATCTACTTCGGCGCGAGCGTGGGCGGCGGCATCCCGATCATCCGCGTCTTGCGCGAGGGGCTGGCCGGCAACGAGATCCAGAGCATTCACGGCATTCTGAACGGCACGTGCAACTACATCCTGACGCGCATGGAGAACGAGGGGCTGCCTTTCGCCGAGGTGCTGCAGGCGGCGCAGAAGGCCGGGTACGCCGAAGCTAACCCGGGCCTCGACATCGACGGATACGACACGGCGCACAAAGCGATCATCCTGGCGTCGCTGGCATACGGGTTCCATGTGCCGATGGAGAAGGTGCTGGTCGAAGGCATCCGCAACCTGTCGGGGACGGATGTGCGGTACGCGGCGGAGTTCGGGTACCGCATCAAGCTGCTGGCGGTGGTGAGGCACGACGGCGACGAGGTCGAGGTGCGCGTTCACCCCACACTGGTGCCGCTGACGCACATGCTGGCCTCGGTGAGCAACGTGTTCAACGCGGCGATGGTGCGCGGCGACCTGAGCGGGGACACGCTTTACTACGGCCGCGGGGCGGGCCGCGAGCCGACGGCCAGCACGGTGATCGGCGACATCGGCGACATCGCGCGCAACCTGATGGCGGGCAAGTCGCGCTACCGGCGCGGCGTGTGCGTGGCGAACGAAGGCAAGTTCCGCGTGCGGACGGCGGACGACATCGTCAGCCGCTATTACGTGCGGCTGATGGTGCTCGACAAGGCTGGCTCGCTGGGCGTCATCACGACGATCCTCGGCAAGCACGGGGTCAGCATTCTGGCTGCGACGCAGAAGGCTCAGCCGGAAGAGCTGGCCAACGTGGGCTATGTGCCGGTCGTGATTCTGACGCACGCGGCCAAGGGCGCGGAGATCGGTGCGGCCTTGGGCGAGATCTGTTCGGCCGGAGTTCTGAACGAGGAGCCGGTGAAGTTGCGGATGATTTGAGGGCAGGGGGCGACCCGCTGGTCGCCCGTACGGAATGTAGGGGCGAGCCTGCGTGTTCGCCCTCGAGGAGAAAGCGATGAAGGTTTGTAAGTTCGGTGGTTCGTCGGTCGCCAATGCGGAGCAGGTGACCAAGATCGTGGATATCGTGCTGTCTGATCCGGAGCGCCGGATCGTCGTGGTTTCTGCGCCGGGCAAGCGCAACAAGGCGGACGCCAAGGTCACCGACTTGCTGATCAAATGTTCGGAGGAGGCGCTGTCGGACAAGGACTATGAGCCGACGCTCGAACTGATTGTGGAGCGGTATGCCGAGATCCAGCGCGATCTGAACCTGCCTGCGGGCATCATGGCGGAGATCGAGAAGGATCTGCGCTTCCGCCTGGCGGGCGACAAGTCGCATCGCGGGGTTTTCCTGGACTGCATGAAGGCGGCGGGTGAGGACAACAGCGCGAAAATCGTGGCGCAGGCCTTTCAGGCGCGCGGCATCAAGGCGGTGTACCTCGACCCGCGCGAGGCGGGCATGTATCTGACGAGCGACTTCGGCAACGCGCAGTTGCTTGAGGAGTCGTACCAGTTTCTCGCCAAAACGCTGCGGAACCGCGAAGAGGTCGTGGTTTTCCCCGGGTTCTTCGGCTACACGAAAGACGGCAAGGTGGCGACCTTCCCGCGCGGCGGGTCGGACATCACGGGGTCGATCCTCGCGGCGGCGGTCAAGGCCGACGTGTACGAGAACTTCACGGACGTGGACTCGGTGTATCCGGTCGATCCGCGGCTGGTGCCGGACGTGAAGGCGGGCATTCCGGTGATGACTTACCGCGAGATGCGCGAGCTGTCGTACGCCGGTTTCGGCGTGTTCCACGACGAGGCGGTGATCCCTGCGGTGAAGGTGGGCATTCCGATCAACGTGCGCAACACCAACCGGCCGCAGGAGCCGGGCACGATGATCGTGCAGTCGCGCCGCGTGCTGGCTGGCAATGTCGTGGGCATCGCGAGCGACGACGGGTTCTGCAACATCTTTGTGGACAAGTATCTGATGAACCGCGAGATCGGCTTCGGCCGCCTTCTGCTCCAGATTCTGGAGGCGGAGGGCGTCTCTTACGAGCACATGCCCTCCGGAATCGACAACGTGTCGGTGGTGATCCGCGACAGGAATTTCGACCCGGCGTGCGAGAAGCGCGTGGTCGAGCGCATCAAGCGCGATCTGAATCCCGACGCGGTTTTGGTAGAACGCGGCTATGCGCTGGTGATGGTGGTGGGCGAGGGCCTCTACTACACGGTGGGCATGGCC
>CAYSXF010000647.1:0-3561 GCA_964434815.1 uncultured Lentisphaeraceae bacterium | reverse complement strand
TCTACACCTCTCTATTCGTCGGCAGCGTCAGATGTGTATAAGAGACAGCTGCGATCGTGAGGGGGATGCGCTCGCCGATGGAGTCGTCGATCTGAAGGATGATGAACTGGCCGGGCTTGCGCTCGCGGGCGATGAGGGGTGCCTCGATCTCCATGCGGAAGACCTCGGCTGAGAGCTGTGTTTTTTTTACGATTCGGTTCATAACAGGTGTCACTTTGCTTGTGTGCGGATCGGCGGTAAGGCGGGACAACCTCGACCCCAAATGTGGAAAAACAAGCAAACAAAATAGCATATTTACGGTCCGTCCGCAAGAATCGCCAGCGGATAAAACTGCGGTTAACGCCATCGTGTCAATTCGCGTTGCGGCTGCGGGGTCGATGGGATAAACTGAAAGCCATTTTTGGAGGTGAGCATGATGAAGGCGATGGCTGCGTGGGCTGGGGGGCTGGCGCTGCTGGCGGCGGGGGCGTCGGCGGTCGAGGTGAGTCTGACCGACCTCGACATCTCGAAGACCAGACAGGGGTGGAAAGAGGCGGCGTGCAATTTCAATCTGCTCGGCAGCCGCCTGAAGGTGGCGGATCAGGTCTACACCAACGGCATGGCCACGCACGCGCTCTCGGAACTCTATGTGGAGCTGCGCGGCGCGCGGCGCTTTCTGGCCGAGGTCGCAGTGGACGACACCAGCGACCAGCCCGACAAGTGCTCGGTTTTTCAGGTGATCGGCGACGGGCGGCTGCTGTGGAAGAGCGCGCCTTTGCATCGCGGCATGACGCCCGTTCCCGTCGATGTCGATCTCTCGGCTTGTCAAACGGTGCTGCTGCGCGTGGATCCGTGGAGCGACGGCAACGCGGCGGATCACGCCGACTGGCTCAACGCGCGCTTCGTCACCGACGGCAATAACAAGCCGCGCACGGTCGATTCGCTCGGCTGGGCCAACGCGTGGCTTTCTTCCCTCGACACGTCGTTTGTTTCGCCCAAAGACGCGTGTTGTGGCGCACCGCTCTCCATCGCGGGCGTGACCTACGCCGAAGGCATCGGCTTGCGGGTGCCATCTGAGCTTTGCATTCTCAAGGGGTCGGCCATCCACTTCGCCGGTAAGGTCGGCGCGGATGATACCGGCACGTCCGCCAGTTTCATCATTTATGGCGACGACAAAGTGCTGTGGCGCAGCGGTCCGATGAACGTGGGCGATGCGGCGAAACCCTTTGATGTGAGCCTCGCGGGCGTCGGTCTGCTGCGTTTGGTAACCGAAGGCCCAGGCGGTGTGCGCGCCGATTGGGTCGAGACAAGTTTCGCGTTGGACGGCGGGATGAAGCCTTGCGCCACCTACAACCCCGCGCTGTTCGATAGCCGGCCCGAATGGGAGAACCCGCACGTTTTCCGCGTCGGCACCGAGCCGGCCGCCGCCACGCGCATGGTCTTCGATTCAGTCCAGGCGGCCGCCGCCGCGCAAGGGCGCGAAGCCTCTCCCTTCTTCCTCTCGCTCGACGGCGCATGGAAGTTCCGCTGGGTGCCGCATCCGGACCAGCGGCCCAAAGATTTCCATCTGCCCTCAGCCTCTGTGGCGGACTGGCAGGAGATCACCGTGCCCGACAGCGTGGAAGTGCGCGGCTACGGGACGCCGCTCTACAAGAACTACGGCTACTATTTCAAGGTTGATCCGCCTTTTGTGATGGGCGAGCCCGATCCGCGCTACACCACTTTCAAGGAGCGCAACGCGGTCAGCTCCTACCGCCGCACCTTCAAGCTTCCCGCACGGTGGAAGGGCCGGGCCGTCTACCTGCGCTTCGACGGCTTCGCCTCAGCCATGTCCGTCTGGCTCAACGGCGAGCGGCTGGGGTACGCCGAGGACGGGAGGCAAGGCGCGACCTTCAACATTGCCTCGGCGTTGCAGCCGGGCGCGAACACGCTGGCCGTGCAGGTCTACCGGCTGTGCGACGGCTCGTACATGGAGGATCAGGACTTCTGGCGCCTCTCGGGGCTCACCCGTCCGGTCTATCTCTGGTCCGAGCCGCAGACGCGCCTGCGCGATTTCTTCGTGCGCACGACCGCAGGTGCCGAGGGCGACTTCGCGGGCGCGTGGAACCTGAAGGTCGAAGCGGAGGTCGAAGGCCCGTCCCAAGGCGTGTCGCTGGAGGCCGAACTCTTTCCGCACAGCTTCAGCGGCGGACGCGTCGCCCAAGGGCAGGCGCTACCGGTTGGCAGCGCGTTCCAGCTCAACATCCCCGTGTCCTCGCCGCGCCTGTGGTCGGCCGAGTTGCCCAATCTCTACACCTTGGTGCTGACCCTCAAGGATGCGCACGGCAAGACGCTGGAGGCCATTCCGCAGAACGTGGGCTTCCGCCAAGTCGAACTCAGGGGCGGCCGGATGCTCGTCAACGGCCAGCCCGTTCTGATCAAGGGCGTGAACCGCCACGAGATGGACCCCGACCACGGCTACGCGGTGCCGCTGCAGCGCATGGTGCAGGACATCACGGTCATGAAGCGGCACAACATCAACGCGGTGCGCACCTGCCACTACCCGAACGACCCGCGCTGGTACGACCTCTGCGACGAGTACGGCCTCTACGTCATGGACGAGGCCAACATCGAGACGCACGGGCTCTCCGACACGCCGCGCAACCCGGTGATCGACCCCGCTTATCGCGCCGCCGCGATGGACCGCGAGATCGGCATGGTCGAGCGCGACAAGAACCACCCCTCGATCATCTTCTGGTCGCTCGGCAACGAGAATAACGTGGACTCCGATTTCTTCGGCCAGGCCTACGCGTGGATCCGCGCCCGCGATCCGGGCCGGCTGATCCAGAACCAGCGCAACGGGCCGCGCGACACGGTCGATTCCATGTACGCCCGCGTGAGCGAACTCGAGGCGTACGGCAAGCGCAAGGACACCACGCTTCCCTTCATCCTGTGCGAATATTCGCATGCCATGGGCAACTCCTCCGGCAACCTCGCCGACTACTGGCGCGTGATCAACACCTACCCTAACCTGCAGGGCGGGTTCATCTGGGACTTCGTGGACCAGGGGTTGCGCAAGCCCATCCCGACCGAGCGCATCCGCCACGGCGGCCCCGCGGACTTTTGGGCGTATGGCGGCGACTCCGGCGATTTCCCGAACGACGACAACTTCAACTGCAACGGCCTGGTGCAGCCCGACCGCCGCCCGTCTCCGCAGTTCGCCGAAGCGCGGTACTGCTATCAGACCATGGCCGTCGAGGCGGCCGATGTGACCCGCGGCCTCTTCACCGTAAAGAACCGCGCGTTCTTCACGAACCTCGCCGACAACGAATGCTTCTGGTCCTACGAAGAGAACGGCGAGGTGATCGCCAAGGGCTCGCTGGGAAGGCTCGACGTGCCGCCGCAGACCCAGAAGCAGATCGCCCTGCCGCTCTCGATGGTGCGCCGGCCCGCCTACGCCGCGTTGGTCAGCACGTGGAACTTCACCTTTGTGACGACCCGCAAGACCCTGTGGGCCGACAAAGGGCATGTGATCGGACAGGACCAGGTGGTGGTGCCCGCCGATCCGCAGTCGGCGCGCCTGGTTCGCACCGTGAGCCGCGA
>CAYSXF010000646.1:0-3565 GCA_964434815.1 uncultured Lentisphaeraceae bacterium | reverse complement strand
ATGCAGAAGCGCGTCCACAGCACTAGAAATCTCGCTGTCGCCGGGCGGCAGAACGGATTTGGCCGCGCACAGCGTGACGTTGAGCTGCCGCAGAAGCGCGGTATCGGTGCAGGTGCCGCTTGCGGCGAGCGCGGCAGCCTCGGTGATGTTGACGCCCTGCGGGATCGCGTCGACGCGATATCCGCCAGGGTCTGTCCGCTCGGCGGTGTCAGCCGTGATCAGCAGTCCGGCAGGACCGAGCAGGCGGTTGAAGAGGTTGTCGCTGACGAGCGACTTGCCGCCGGTGACTTGTTGCCAGCCCCAGCCGATGCCGGACGAGAGCAGGCCTCCGCCTGCTTTGACGAAAGACCGGACATGTTCGAGATCGCCCGGCTGCATATTGTCCGGATAGGCCGCTAGCACGCCGTGGGTGGTCAGCGCGTCGACCGAGGGTATCTCGATGACCTCAAAAACGCCGAGGCCTCGCAACGCCTTGGCGAAGTCCGCGTTCTTGTAGACAGCTACCGTGCGCTTGCCCTGACTAAGCCAGGTGAGCGCGTTGGTGACGAAAGTCGCAGTGTCGCCTTTTGCGAGGCCTTCTGCCGAGTAAAACGACGGATGTCCGACGGCCAGCACGCGACCTTTGCCATAAAACGCCGCAGCAGCCACGGGCAGCACGGCTTTGCCGCAAGCCGCCCCGACGACAGGGAAGGCCTTTGCGCCGCCGCAGAGCACCACGCCGGGAAGGCCACCCGAATCGATCACCCGGACATTGCGAACCAGCTCAGCGCGCGCCTGGCTGGCGGAATCCGCTGAGACGCCGCCGCACGCGGACAAAACACACGCAAACACGATGTATCGGATTGTCATGCACACCTCTTAATGACTTGAAATATAGCAGAAGAAAGTGCCGGTTGTCTTTGAAAAGTTCTAAGGTGTGCGCGGCTCGGTTTTCGTGTAACATATTTCAATACTAAGAAAAGACAAGGGGGAGCAGGAATGAAAATGAATGGGCGCTTGATTGGGTGCTGGCTAGGGGCAGCGGCGTTGGCCGTTTCGGGTGCCGTGGCGCAAGCGAATGCGGTGCGCAATCCGGGGTTCGAGGAGACCGGCGCTTCGGGGGCAACGATCGGCTGGTCGGACCGCAAGCCGGCTTACCATTTTGCTGACGGCGTGGGTCGCGGGGGCAGCCGCGGGCTCGCCTTCGATAACGGCGATCCGAACTTCTATTCGTTCCCGACGCAGAAGCTGGATATTCAGCCGGGGTGCTGCTACAGCTTCGAAGTGTGGGTTAAAACGGAGAATCTGAAAGGCGAGGAGTCGGGCGCGTCGGTCTGCTTGGAGTGGTCGGGGCCCGACGGCAAGTGGCTGGGCGGCGCCTATGCCGACGGCGTGCGCGGCACGAGCGACGGGTGGCAGCAGGTGCGGGGCCTCACGCGCGCGGTTCCGACGAACGCGGTGCGCGTGACTGTCGCGCCCTACGTGCGGCGCGGCATGACCGGCAAGGCGTGGTTCGACGACCTGAGCGTTTCGCGCTACTACCCGCCGCTGGTCAGCACGGTCAGCGCCTCGTGCTATCGGCATACGGCAGCAGGCGGAACCGTGACGTTCTCCGCCGGGCTTTCGCTGAACGAGGCGGGAGTGAAAACGCAAGAGGTCGCAGGTTCCTTTGTCTTCGAAACCGCAGACGGAAAGGTCGTGCGCACGGCAAAGCCAGAGGCTCTGACAAGCGATTGCGCGAAGCTGAATGTGGACGCGTCCGCTTTTCCGGTCGGCGACTACACCGTGCGTTTCTCGCTGAGCACCTTGGACGGCGTTTCAAAGGGGGCTGCGGAGACGCGTTTCCATCGGGTCGACAAACTGCCCGAGCGTAAGGCTTATATCGACGCGCATCGCCGCCTGATTGTGGATGCGAAGCCTTTTTTCCCGCTGGGCATGTATTGGAGCAGCGTGAAGGAGGATGATTTGAAGATGTATGCGAAAGGCCCGTTCAACTGCCTCATGCCTTATGGAAGCCCGACTCGGCAGCAGATGGACGCGTGTCAGTCGCGCAGACTCAAAGTGATTTACTCGATCAAGGATTTTTATTCCGGCACGCGCTGGGCACCGCCGCACATGAAGACCGAGGCTGACGAACTCGCCGAAATCCGGAAACGTGTTGACCTGTGCCGCGACCATCCAGCGATGCTGGCGTGGTATATCAACGATGAGATGCCGGTCAGCATGGCTGGCCGTCTCGCGGCGAGGCAGCGTCTCATGGAAGAGCTTGATCCCGATCACCCGACGTGGGTGGTGCTCTACCAGTACGACCAGGTGCGCGCCTACTTGTCGACGTTCGACGTGGTCGGCACAGATCCTTATCCCATTCCCGACAAGCCTGCGGGCACGGCGCTCGAGTGGACGCGCGTGACGCGCGATCAGACGTACAGCACGCGGGCGGTGTGGCAGGTGCCTCAGGTGTTCGACTGGGGCGCTTACCGCAAAGGGGCCGAGCGCGAGAAGGCGAGGGCGCCGACGCTGCTGGAGATGCGGTCGATGGCGTGGCAGTGCGTGGCAGCCGGTGCCAACGGTTTGGTGTTCTACTCGTTCTTCGACCTCTTCAAGATGAAAGACCGCGATCCGGTCGAAAAGCGCTGGGCGGATGTGTGCGCCATGGCCGAAGAGGTCAAGCGCTACATTCCGGTTATGCTCTCAGCGGAACCCGTGCCTGCGGTGACGTGCGAAGGTTCAGCTTCGGTTGTGGCGCGCGTATGGCGTTCGGGTTCGGACATCTACCTGCTGGCGGTCAACAGCGCGGCGGAACCGGTGACTGCAGCGGTGTCTGTCGCGGGAGGCTGCAAGAGTATGCAAGCCGAATTCGGCCACGCGCCAGTGAGGCAAGGCGACTCACGGCTTGTCTATACGTTTGCACCTTTAGAGCCTGTGATGGTGCGTTTGGCCGGAGTGCCGTGAGAGGATGTTGAGCGATGGAAGCGCAACAAATGTGGGCGGTCGCCTGTAAGTCAGTTGGTAAGGACGCATCCCCGAGGCGTCCGCGGACGGTTCGGGGAACCGTCCCTACCAAAGAATACGCATCTGTTCCTTGGTTGTTCGGATGTCTGATCGGGCGCGGACTCGCGTTCATCGCGTGGGTGTTTCTCTTGCCCCTGTGTTCCCTGGCTCAAGCTGACGTTGCGATCGAGAGAGCGGACTCGCTGGTCGGCAAGAGCGTGGTCGTTCAGAACGTCTTCCACAATACGGACGGAGTGACGATCACCAAACTGAAATCGGCCGGAGACGTTGAGGCGGCGCGCAAAGCGCTGCAGGCCGCCCTGCGAAAGTACCCAGCTTCGTTCATTACGCGCGTCTTGAACACCGTTTACGTCGGCTCCGACTTGAAGAGAACGGATACGAAGGAAAAAAAGAATTGGGGCGGCCTGTACTGCTATAAAGACAAAACGATCTACATGAAATTCACGGGAAACCCGTCGCAGTTTGAGAGTGTTTTCCACCATGAGCTCGCGCATGGGATCCATTTCGCCTACCGGGCGCAGTTCGATGAAAAGGCTTGGCTCGCCGCGAACCCTTCAGGTTTCCAGTATACGGG
>CAYSXF010000645.1:0-3566 GCA_964434815.1 uncultured Lentisphaeraceae bacterium | reverse complement strand
CCGATCTTGGGTCTCGCGCTGGCGATGGCGGCGTGCGTCTTCATTTTCATCTATGTCCATTACGAGACGCACTACGACACCTTCTGGGGCCAGTCCGGGCAGCTCTACCGCGTGGTGCAAGACCGGTATCAGAACGGCGCGCTGAACCTCCGCAGCGCCAAAGCCTATTTCAACATCGGGCGCACGCTGAAGGAACGGGTGCCGGAAGTGGTGGGCGGCACGGAAATCTTTCGGGACATCGTTACCGCCTCGACGGATGAGACCCGCATCACCGACGTCTCCATGTTCGGAGCCGAGGATTCGTTTTTCGATGTATTCCACTTTCCCTTCGTGGCAAAGAAAGATGAACATCCGCTGGCCGGTCTGCATTCGGCGATCCTATCCGAGTCGGCGGCGATCAAGCTCTTCGGCACCGCGCAGGCCGTCGGCAAGTGGTTCAAGGTCAACGAAGGCTGGGAGTTTGAAGTGACGGGGGTGTTCAAGGATCTGCCGCCCAACACGCACCTGTCGTTCGACCTTCTGCTCTCCCGCAAAACCTACTTCTATTATTTCTCCAAGAAAGGCGGGCCGCGGGTCCGCGCCGACGCAAAGGACGAGGAGAAGTTCCGCGCCAGCCAGCCGGTCACAAGCTGGGAATATGGCAGCCAGGGTCACTTCGCCTATCTGCTGTTGCAGCCGAAGGCCGATTTCCGGCGGGTCGAGGAGAAGATGAATCAGCTCAAGGGTGAGTACCTCAAGAATGTCATGCGGGATGGAACGCGGATCGATTTGTTCCTCCAGCCGGTGCGCGACATCCACTTGCGCTCTCATCGGACAAGCGAAGACGGGGCGAACGGCGACTATCGCTCGGTCATGGCTACGGCCGTCCTTGGGGTTGTCATCCTTGTGATCGCCTGGATCAACTTCGTCAATCTGACGTTGGCCCGGTCGCTGGAGCGCGCCAAGGAGATGGCCGTCCGCAAGGTGTCGGGCGCCTCACGGCTGGACCTGATCGCGCAGCATGCCGTCGAGTACGGGCTCGTGAACCTGTTGGGCGCGGGCTTGGCCGCAGTCCTGGTGTTCGTCTTGCATCCGGCGGTGTTCAGGCTCCTGGAACGGGATGTGGCCTTGGGCGCGGTCTTGCTCGACCCGGGCTTTCTGTGTGCAGCGGTCGCCATTTTGCTGCTCGGCGTCGTGCTCTCGGGATTTTACCCCGCCTTCGTTCAGTCGTCTCACGGCACCATGATCCTCTTCAAGCCGAAGCACAAGGCGTCGGCCCACCGGTTGGACCCCCGGAAGCTCCTGGTTGTGCTCCAATTCACGGCCTCCATCGCCCTGATCATCGGCGTGATCACCATCTACCTGCAGATCAATTTCATGCGCACTCAGGCGCTGGGCGTAGACATTGAGCGCACCCTTGTCACCTATTCGTCCATGAGCGACATCGGCGCCGCGAAGCGGCTGACCTCGCTGCAGACCTACAAGGATAAAGTCCGGGCCCTGCCCGGAGTCGAGTCCGTGGCCACAGCGTCGGTCGTGCCGGGCAAGGAGATCATCTGGCAGCGGCAGGATATCCGGAAGGCCGAGGACCTGCCTAATACGAAGAAGAACTACGACTACGCCTATGTGGACCATGACTTCATCCCCGCGTTCAAGCTCACGCTGCGGGCGGGAAGGAACTTCTCGGACAATACGGCGGCGGAGTCCGCTTCGGTCATTCTGAACGAGACCGCTGTGAAGCAAGTGGGCTTTGCGGATGCGCGGGCGGCGGTGGATGCCTTCATCTGGATCGGCGCCAAGCCGTTCAAAATCGTAGGAGTTATCGGCGACTACCACCAGGAGTCGCTGCGAAAGGAGATCCGCCCGATCGTTTACTACTGCGGATACAAATGGCTCTACGATGTCGGGTATTACGCCATCAAGATCAACTCGAAGGACATTCGGGCCACGGTGGAGTCGATCCGCTGCATCTGGAAGGAGATCTATCCTTTGGACAACTTTGAATACCGGTTTCTGGACGAGGCCTTCGACCAGCAGTACAAAGAGGATCGCAGGTTCGGCGCGCTGTTCGCGCTGTTCACGCTGCTGGCGGTCTTCGTGGCCTGCCTCGGTTTGCAGGGGCTGGCCACGTACGCGATACAAAAGCGGACTAAGGAGATCGGGGTCAGGAAGGTGAACGGCGCGACGGTGAGCCAGATCGTGGTGATGCTGATCCGGGATTTCGCTGCGTGGGTTGTCATCGCCTTTGTCATTGCGAGCCCGATCGCGTATACTGTGATGAACACTTGGCTTCAGAACTATGCGTACCGCATCGATTTGTCGTGGCCCATTTTCGCCGCTGCGGGTCTGCTCGCCATGGGGATCGCCATTGGCACGACCTTCCTGCAGGCGTATCGCGCGGCCACGCGGAATCCGGTCGAGGCCCTGCGGTATGAATAGTCGGCATCGACAGAAGAGGGAACCGTATGGACAAACCCATTGATCCTGGTGTGAAGCGCAAGCGCCGTTTGATCCGGTACGCGCTGGCGCTCGGCGTGGGCCTGGCGGTCGCTTTGCTTTATTCGCGGCTGAACAGCGGACGCTCAACGGTGACCGCAGATCTGTCCATGATCACTCTTGGGAAGGCCCGGAGCGACGTCTTCCAGGACACGGTCGCAGTGATCGGGAGCGTGGAGCCCATCCAGACCGTCTACCTCGACGCCACGGAGGGCGGGCGTGTCGAGGAGATCTTTATCCGCGAGGGCACGCAAGTCAAGAAGGGCGACGCGATCATCCGCATCAGCAACGACAATCTCGTTCTGGAGATATCCAACTACGAGACCGAGGTGGCGCGGGCCGTCAACGACTTGCGGTCGATGCGCGTCACGCTCGAGAACCAGCAGCACAACAACGAAGCCCAGCTCGTCGAATACACGTATGACCTCGCCAGGCTGGAGCGCGATGTGACCAACAACGCGCAGCTTTTCCAAAAGAACATGACCACGCGGAACGCTTACCTGCTGAGCAAAGAGGATTTCGAGAGAAAGAAGCGGCTCCATGAACTGTTGGCCAAGAAGAGCGAGTCCGACACGGTCACGTTTGCGGCCCGGATCAGCGCGGGCGAAGTGATGGTGGAGTCCATGCAGAGAAATCTGGAGGTGAACCGCAAGCGGCTGAACCAACTGATGGTGCGGGCGCCCGTGGAGGGCGAGCTGGCGACGCTCGTGCCGGAGCTGGGCCAGGTGGTTCACTACGGGGAGCGGATGGGAACGATCAACATTCTCGATGCCTACAAAGTGAAAGCCGAGGTGGACGAGCACTACATCGCGCGGGTGCGGCCCAAGCTCAAGGCGTCCTGCGAATTTCAGGACAAAGAGTATCCGGCGGCCGTATCCAAGGTCTATCCCGAGGTGAGCGCCGGCAAATTCGCGGTGGACCTCGTGTTCAGCGCGCAGGTGCCGGAGGGGCTCCGCATCGGCCAGACGACGCGGATTCGGATTGAATTGGGCGAAGCGCAGAAGGCCCTGCTGATTCCGCGCGGCGGGTTCTATGCGTCCACGGGCGACCAGCTCACCGAAGTCATCGAAAACCTCCTCACCGGCAAGAAA
>CAYSXF010000644.1:0-3574 GCA_964434815.1 uncultured Lentisphaeraceae bacterium | reverse complement strand
GATTTCTGCCTGTCTCGTGGGCTCGGAGATGTGTATAAGAGACAGGCCCCGTACAGCGCCACGTTTCCGACGATGATGTTCTCCTCCGCCACGTACGACGCGTTCGCCGGCGGATAGAGGATCAGCTTGCCGCCCGAAAGCCCCTTGCCGAAATAGTCGTTGGCGTCGCCCTCGACCACCAGGGTCAGCCCGCGCGCCCCGAAGGCGCCGAAGCTCTGCCCGCACGAGCCTTTACACGTGACGTGCACGGTGTCGTCAGGCAGACCCGCCGCTCCGTACTTCTTCGAGATGACGCTGCTCAGCATCGTGCCGATGGTGCGGTTGACGTTGCGGATCGCGACGTTCAGCTTAACCCGCTCGCCGCCCTCGAGGGCCGGCTCCGCCAGCTTGATCAGCGTCCGGTCGAGCGTGTCGCTGATGCCGTGGTCCTGCATCTGCGTGCAGCGCCGCTCAGACGGCTCGGAAGGCACCGAGCGCAGGATCGAGGAATAATCGAGGCCCTTCGCTTTCCAGTGCGTGACGGCGTCCTGCATTTCGATCAGGTCCACGCGGCCCACCATTTCGTCGACGGTCCTGAACCCCATCTCAGCCATCACCCGGCGGAAATCCTCCGCGATATACTGCATGAAATTGACGACGTACTCGGGCTTGCCTTTGAACTTCTTGCTCAGCCTCGGATCCTGCGTGGCGATGCCCTGCGGGCAGGTGTTGAGATGGCACACGCGCATCATCACGCAGCCCATGGCCACCAGCGGCGCCGTTGCGAAGCCGAACTCCTCGGCGCCCAGCAGGCAGGCCACGGCCACGTCGCGCCCGCTCATCAGCTTGCCGTCGCACTCCAGGCGCACGCGGTTGCGCAGCCTGTTGATCAGCAGCGTCTGGTGCGCCTCGGCCAGCCCAAGCTCCCACGGCAGCCCTGCGTGCTTCACCGCCGTCAGCGGCGACGCGCCGGTGCCGCCGTCCCAGCCGCTGATCAGAATCACATCGGCCTTGCCCTTGGCCACGCCTGCCGACACCGTGCCGACGCCCGCCTCGGAGACCAGCTTGACGCTGATGCGCGCGTCCGGATTGGCGTTCTTGAGGTCATGGATGAGCTGCGCCAAGTCCTCGATCGAATAGATGTCGTGGTGCGGCGGCGGCGAGATGAGCTGCACATACGGCGTGGACATGCGGGTCGCCGCGATCCACGGGTAAACCTTTTCGGCCGGCAGCTGCCCGCCCTCGCCAGGCTTGGCTCCCTGAGCCATCTTGATCTGCAGCTCGCGGGCGTTCACCAGGTAGTGGCTCGTCACGCCGAAGCGCCCCGACGCCACCTGCTTGATCATGCTGATGCGCCAGTTGCCTTCGGGGTCGGGCCGGAAACGCTCGACGGCCTCGCCGCCCTCGCCGCTGTTGCTGCACCCGCCGATGCGGTTCATGGCGATCGCCAGCGTCTCGTGCGCCTGTCGGCTGATGGAGCCGTACGACATCGCGCCGGTCTTGAACCGCTTCACGATGTCGGTCCACGGCTCGACTTCTTCAATCGGGACCGGCTGCGCGGCCTTCTTCAGCTTGAACAGCCCGCGCAGCGTGCACAGATCGGACTGCTCCCCGCTGATGCGCTCGATATACTGCTTGAAGACCGCCGGGTCTCCCTTCTGCACCGCCTGCTGCAACAACGCGATCGTGGCGGGGTTGTACAGGTGAGCCTCGCCATCGCGCCGCCACTGGTACAAGCCGCCGGGAGGCAGGTCGAGCGTTCCCGCCACCTGCTCGTCGAAGCACGACGCATGGTTGCGCAGCGCCTCCTCGGCGATCTGCTCCAGCCCGATCCCTTCGACGCGCGAAACCGTGCCGGCAAAATAGCGACTCGTCACGTCGCTGTTCAAGCCCACGATCTCGAAGATCTGCGCGCCGCGATAGCTCTGCAGGGTCGAGATGCCCATTTTGGACATCACCTTGAGGATGCCCTTGTTCACCGCCTTGATAAAGTGCGCGCAGGCCTCTTCCGGCTCATCCTCGATGTAGAGCTTCCTCACGCACAGGTCGCGCAGCGACGCATAGGCCAGATAAGGGCAGATCACATCGGCGCCGAAGCCGAGCAGCGTCGCGAAATGGTGCACTTCGCGCGGGTCGCCGGTGTCCGCCACCAGCGCCACGTGCGCTCTCAACTGCTTCCGCACGAGGTACTGGTGCACCGCCGAGACCGCCAGCAGCGCGGGGATCGGCGCCTGCTCGACGGATGCGTCGCGGTCCGACAGAATGAGGAAGGTCTTGCCGTCCGCGACCGCCGCCTCGGCCTGCGCGCAAAGCTTGTCCAGCGCCGCCTTGAGCGACGGGCCGTCGCCCTTGTCCATGAACAGCATCGGCAGGGTCACGGAGCGGATCACCTCGTTTTCAGCCTTGCGGAGCGTGAGCAGTTCCGCTTCGGTGATCAGCGGCTGCTTCACGCGCAACAGGCGGCACAGCCCCGGCGTCTCGGAGAGCAGGTTGCCCTGTTTGCCGAGGAAGGAGACCAGCGAGGTGACCAGCTCTTCGCGGATCGCGTCCAGCGGCGGATTGGTGACCTGGGCGAACAACTGGTGGAAATAGTCGTAGAACAGCCTAGCGCGGTTGGACAGCACCGCCAACGGCGTGTCGTTGCCCATCGACCCCGTGGGCTCGATCCCCGCGCGCGCCATCGGAGCCAGGATGATCTTCAGGTCCTCCATGCTGTACCCGAACAGCCGCTGGCGGGCCGCAAGCTCCGACTCGCTCAGAGAGAGCCGCTCATCGCCCGCTGCGGCCGGCAGCGCGTCGAGGCTCAGCAGATTGTCTTTCAGCCATTGCCCGTAAGGCCGCTGGCTGCTGAGCTGCGCCTTGACTTCCTCGTCGTCGATGATGCGCCCCTGCTGCATGTCCACCAAGAACATGCGGCCCGGCTGGAGACGCCCCTTGCGGACGATGTTCGACGGATCGATGTCCAGCACGCCTGTTTCGGAGCCCATGATCACCAGCCCGTCCTTGGTCACCGTATAGCGGGAGGGACGCAAGCCGTTGCGGTCGAGCGTCGCGCCGATGACCTGTCCGTCGGTGAACGGGATCGAAGCCGGGCCGTCCCACGGCTCCATGATGCAGGCGTGGTATTCGTAGAACGCCTTCTTCTCGGGGCCCATCTCGGCGTGGTACTGCCAGGCCTCCGGGATCAGCATCAGCACCGCGTGCGGCAGGCTGCGCCCCGCGTGATAGAGCAGTTCGATGGCGTTGTCGAGAATCGCCGAGTCGCTCGCGCCCTCGGTCAGGATCGGAAAGAGCCGTTCCAGGCCCGTGCCGAGCAACTCGGAGGCCAGCAGCCCCTGCCGCGCCTTCATCCAGTTCATGTTGCCGCGCAGCGTGTTGATCTCGCCGTTGTGGCAGATGAAGCGGAACGGATGGGCCAGCGGCCAGGACGGGAAGGTGTTCGTGCTGTAGCGCTGGTGCACCAGCCCCAGCGCCGACGCCAGCAGCGGGCTGTTCAGATCGTCGTAAAACGCCGCCACCCGGAACGAGCGCATCAGCCCCTTGTACACGATCTGTCTCTTATACACATCTCCGAGCCCACGAGACAGGCAGAAAT
>CAYSXF010000643.1:0-3581 GCA_964434815.1 uncultured Lentisphaeraceae bacterium | reverse complement strand
TGCCGAATTTCGCGACCGGCAGTTTACCGAGAAGAACAGCGGAGCGCGCCGCAATGTCGCCCTTCAGGCTCACCGTCTCCAGCTTCTTGCCGTTGTAGCCCCACAGCTCCACAGCCGCCTCGGCCTTAGCCGGCACGGCGCGGTCGTTGACAGCCCACACCTCGATGTTCGTGGGATCGTTGTCGGCTGGCACCACCATGACCGCGACGGGCGCGTAGAACCGCTTGGCCTGATAGTGCAGGTGCTTCCACTTGCCGCCATACTCGAGGCTCGACCATGAGGACACGGGCCAGTTGTCGTTGAGCTGCCAGTAGAGCGTGCCCATGCAGCGGGGCTGCAAGTGCCGCCACGCCTCGACCGCCGTCTTGATCGCGATGCCCTGCTGCACCTGCGACAGATAGAGGGTGCTCTCGAAACCTTCCGGGAAGCGGAAGTAGCGGGACATGGTCTCCATGATGCGGGAGTTGCCGCCGGTGTTCTTCTGGTGGTGCTCGAAGTCCGGCGCCGTGGGGTTCAACTGATCCGGCGAGCAGAACGTCTTGGCGACGTCGAGCGACGGAAAGGACTGGAACCCGAACTCGGAACAGAAACGCGGTTTCACGCTGTAGAACGCGCTGAAATTCTTGTTTTCATGCCACACGGTCCAGTAGTGCATATCGCCGCGGTTGTCGTCGTGCCAGGCGTCGCTGAAGTCGCCGGGGCCGGCGCAGGGTGACGAGGGCCAGAACATGCGGGTCGAATCATACTTCGCGATAGCCTCGCTCAGGACGCGGCTGAGGCGGTCGTAGTTGAGAAGATAGAGATCGCGGTTTTTCTTGCTCGGCTCAAACCAGGTGAGCGCGCCGATGCACTCGTTGTCGCCGCACCACAGGGCGATGCAGGCGTGGTCGCGCAGGCGGCGAAGCTGGTGCGCCAGCTCGGCCTGAACCTCGCCCAGAAACGCGCGGTCAGAAGGGTACAGCGCGCAGGAGAACATAAAGTCGTGCCAGACCATCAGGCCCAGCTCGTCGCAGGTGTTGTAGAAACAGTCGTCTTCGAACTGCCCGCCGCCCCACAGGCGGATCATATTCATGTTGGCGGCCTGCGCCGAACCCAGGAGGTCGCGGTAGCGCTCGGGGGTCTGACGCGCGGTCATGGCGTCGCAGGGAATCCAGTCCGCGCCTTTGCAGTAGATGTCCACCCCGTTGACGCGGAAGGTCATGCTCATGCCGGGCTTGGCGTTTTTGTTCGCCTCGTCGACCGGATCGGCCTTGTTGATCACCTCGATGGTCCGCAGGCCGAGCTTGCGCGACAGGGCCCCGTCGCCAACGGTCACCGCGAGATCGTAGAGGGCCTGCTCGCCCGCGCCGTTGGGCCACCAGAGGCGCGGGTTATCGATCGTAACCTTGGCGCTCACATGATTGCTGCCGGGCGTCAATTTCACTAAAACGCGGGCCTTCGCCTCGCCCAAAGCGACCGTCATCGCTGTGTCTCCGCCTTCGGGCGAGGTCACATCCGCGGCCACGGTCACATCGCAGCGGCCCGGCTGGTGATGCTGGTCGCACGTGACATAGTCGATGCGCGCCACATCCGAACCGATCAGTTCGGTCTTCCCCGCAAACCCAACCACCATCAGGGCGATGCCCCAGTCCCAGCCGCCGTTGCAGGCAGGCTTGCGGACCAGATTGATGTGCGTCACCATGGCGTTGTCCACGATCGGAACAGGGAACGGCAGCGCTTTCGCGCGCTCTTCCGAGATCTTCACCGCGCTGTGGAACAGGGCCTTGATCGTGTTCTTGCCGGGCTTGAGGAACGGCTTGATCTCAAAGTCGTAGCGGCGGAAACGGTTGCCCGTCTCGCCGACTTGCTGGCCGTTGATGCTGATGTCGCAGAAGGTGTCGACATGCTCCAGGCGCAGGCAGACCGACTTCTTGGCCAAAAGCGTGGCAGGCACATCGAACGGCCGTTCAATGATCCACTCTTTCTCGCCCACCCACTGCACCTCGTCCTCGTTGCTTCCGAAATAAGGATCAGGAATGAGCTTCGCCGCAAGCAGCGCGCTCTGCACATCGCCGGGAACCTTCATCGGAATGGCAGGCTTGTCACCGTCCGCTTGACGCACCAACCACGTGCCCGCGAGATCCACCGTATTCGGCTGCTCACTGGCCGCCCACGTGCGCCCCGTCAGAACACCCACAAACAGAAACGCTGAGACCAACAACCGGCCACTCACCTTCATACCCACTCCCTTCACATTTACCCTGAACCGGCACACCGAAAGGTACAGGCGACGCAGGGTCTTCACGGACTTTGAATGCTTTAAAGTATCGGATTGCGCCGGTCCCGTCAAATGAAGTGTTAACGGGAGAGTCGGCAAAGACTGCTCTCTATAGGCGGACGGTTCGGGGAACCGTCCCTACCGCGCGCGGGGCCGCTCCTGTAGGGGCGTCCCCCGAGTCAGGGCGAACAATTCGGTGGCCGTAGCGGTAGGGACGCCTCCCCGAGGCGTCCGCGTCAGTTTTGGAAACCGTCCCGAATGGCGCTAAGTTAGGCACTGATTCAGGCAAGCGACTTCAGCTCACCCTCGTCGAAAGTCAAATTTTCAAGCGCCGCCACGTTCTCGCGGATCTGCTCGGGCCGGCTCGCTCCGATCACGGCGGATGCGACGTGCGGATCGCGGAGCACCCACGCGAGCGCGGCTTGCGCGGGCGTCTGCCCCCTCATCTGAGCCATCACCTGCAAGCGGCGTGCGTAGGCTACGGCGTCGTCGTGCAGGTAGCGCTCGATGAACGGGCTTCCCTTGGCCGCGCGCGAACCTGCAGGCACTCCGTCCGCATACTTATTCGTCAGCACGCCTTGCGCCAACGGCGAAAAGACAACGGTGCCGAGCCCAGCCTCCGCTGCCGCAGGAATCTGCTCCTGCTCGACCTCCGCACGCTCGAGCAAGTTGTAACGAACTTGGTGCGCCACACACGGAACACGCATCTCCGTCAGCAGCGACACAGCCTGCTTGAGCAGCTTTGCAGGATATTTGGAAAGCCCGACGTACAAGGCCTTGCCCTGTTCCACCATGTCCGCCAACGCGCACATGGTCTCCTCCAAAGGCGTCTCAGGATCAGGCCTGTGGTGATAGAAGATGTCCACGTAGTCGAGCCGCAGCCGCCGCAGGCTCTGGTCGAGACCCGCCATCAGATGCTTGCGGCTGCCCCAGTCCCCGTACGGCCCGGGCCACATCGCGTGGCCCGCCTTGGTCGCCACCACCAGCTCGTCGCGGTACGCCTTGAACTCGCGCCCAAGCACCGTCCCGAACACCGTTTCCGCCGACCCCGGCGGAGGCCCGTAGTTATCGGCCAGATCGAAGTGCGTGATCCCGAGATCGAACGCGGCGGCGACCAGATGGAAGCAGTCGTCGTGGCTCTCCTCCGCTCCGAACCCGTGCCACAGCCCAAGTCCGACCGCCGACACCTTCAGGCCGCTCTTCCCGCATTTCCGGTAGACCATTTTCTCATACCGCGCCGAATTCGCCTGATAATCATGCATGTTTGACTCCTAACTCCTGTCTCTTATACACATCTCCGAGCCCACGAGACAGGCAGAAATCT
>CAYSXF010000642.1:0-3584 GCA_964434815.1 uncultured Lentisphaeraceae bacterium | reverse complement strand
GATGCTCGGCCTCGCGCACCTCGACGTCGGGAATGCTCATGTAGGTCGCCGTGAAATCGAAGGCTTGCGCAACCGGCGCGCTCGGCGCAACCCGCGTGTTGCTCATGATGCCGCAACCGATGACCATCTCGCCCAGCCCGGCGGCACGCACCGCTCCGCGCAGCTCGTCCAGTTGCCGACGGCAGCGCGCGGCGTCGGCTCCGTTGCCCATCACGAACCGGTGCGCGTCATGCACCTTGAACACGAGCCGCCCGTCCACGCGCAACGCGTTCGGGTGGCGCAGCGCGGGCATCCACGCGCGAATGCACGCAGCCCACTGCGCGTCGTTCGTCGCGCTGAAACCCTCCGCGTTGCAGTACTCGACCATAAAATGCATCATCCCCGCGTTCGTCGAGGCGAGGTAGGTCTCAAGCCCGCGGTTCAACCGTTCCGCGTCCTTCCGCAGCTTTGATCCAGGCTGCGGGAAGTACCAGAGGATCGAAAAGAAATCCACGCCGTGACTGGACGCGGCGACGATCTCGCGATCCATGGTCGCCTGCACATTGTACTCGCCCGTGACCGGCACCCGCTCCGGATGCTGCGGACGCCAGTCCGGCTCCTGCGCGGTCCACCCGTGCCCGTGCCATTTGTTCGGCAGCTCATCCCACCACCCTGCAAAGTAGTTCACCCCAACCAGCACCCGGTCTCGATCCGCCGCACTGCAAACCATTGCACCCAGCACTGCCGCGCCAAAAACAAAAATCTTCCCTCGCTTCATGCGTCTATCCCTCCCCCATGGGCGACAGTTTAACCGGACAGGCATAGACTTGGCAACCCGCCGCCGAGTGTTTGATTATTTCCACACTTCCAGAGGTGTGAAATTATAATATCTGTCCGCAGATTGCGAGATTATCGCAGGTTGCCGTACTGTGAGCCCTCCAACGGTTTTCACTTGAGCGTCACGCGTTTCGAAATATCCTGTCACCCTACGAAAGGTCGATGCGGCACAGCTCGTCGAGCAGCCGCTGCGCCTCTTCCTTCGTGCAACCCATGCGGGGCTCGGTTTCCCAGTCGTCGAGCGCTTCGAGCGCTTCGTTGAGGGCGTTGCAGAGAACGGCCACTTCCTCCCGCGTGAATCGCAGACTGAAGGCGTCGTCTTGTTTCGTGAGAAGCTGCATAGTCTGATCACCTCAAGGATTCGAAGTACCGCCGCCCGCGATCCGGCTTGAAGGATGTCCCGCCGTCCACGGCGTTCGGGTCGACGATGACCACCATACCGGTACGTTCATCCCAATATGCGGTTCGTCCCCGGAGCAGATGCTTGACGTTGGAGGGGCTTGCGCTATGGATGATGTGGTCGATCTGATCGGCCATTTGCGCCTGTGTGGCAAACCCGGACGCATGCCCGTGCTTGGCGAAGGCGTGGCCGTTCGCGATTCTTTGGCCGGCCGTTAACGTTGAGGTTTGAGGCCGATGCTGAGCGTCGGTTGGCGCAGATGCAGAAGACAGCATCTGCTTCGTTCTTGCGAGCGGAGCCGCTAGCTTCTGGCTTAGACTCTGACGCCAAGAAGCGCTCTCGCTTAAGCCGTCTTTGCAAGAGGCGTAGGCCTTTGATTTCTGGAAAGCCGATCCGGCAGTGGCGGCGTGCTGTTGAACCCAAGCCGCGCCTTTGACGCAAGCGGATTTGCAGGTGGCAGCAAAGGCGGGATTCCGATACGCGTATCCGGCAGTGCCTAAGAGTGCCAGCGCAAGTATCGCCAGCGCCAGTGACCGCAGTTTCAACATTGTGAGCGTTCCTTCTCTCTCCACACCCAATCCATCGCCAATGGCTATTCAGTCCTCTTCACCTTCGGCCGGCCATCCTTCCACTCGACCTTGACGTTCGACAGGAACCACGTTTTGCCCTTGTCCCTGTTGCCTTGGAAGAACAGCCATGTCGCGCCATCGGTGTCGCCGAAAATGCCGGGATGCCCCGATTCGGAAGCGTTCCATTCGCCGGGCTTGCCGTTCGGCAGCAGCGGCTCCTGCGAGAGGCGCGTCCACGTCACGCCGTCCGCGCTCGACGCCGCGCCGATCTGCTGCGGCTCGTTGTTAAACCCGCCCGCATAGAACATGAAGAGCTTGCCGTCGCGCTGGATCACGGTCGGCGCTTCGATGCACTTGCGCTCCCACGGCAGTTCCGGCTTCAGCACCGGGCCGTCGCGCAGTTGCGACCAAGCCGAAGGGCCGAAGTCCGACTTCAAGTCGGCGGACGCAACGCCCACCATTTGCGTGACCATGTTGGGGTCGCGCGTCGCGAAATAGAGCAGCAGCTTGCCGTTGAACGGGTGCGCCTCGGCGTCGATCGCGCGGCCCGACGTCCACGCGCCGTGCGGTCGGAACACCGGATTCTGAGGTTCGCGCATGAAAGTCACTCCGTCGGTTGACACCGCATGGCAGATCGCGTCGCGCGGCCCGTTACCGTAGGTCTGGTAGAACAGATGCACCCGCCCCTCCAGAACCACCGCGCCCGGCGCGCAGAGACCGTTTTTGTCGCAAGCCTGTTCTGGCCCAAGCTCGCCGATCTTGTTCCAGCGCGTCAGATCGCGGCTCTCGGCGATCCCGATCGACCATCCCTTCGGCGCATTCGCCGGCGCGAGCTTGGCGTCGAACGGCGGCAGCGAGAAGTACATGAGATAGCGGTCATTGAAGCGGATCACAGACGGGTCTTTGGAGAACGGACGCCCCAGCCGCGTCGTGTCTGCCCACTTCATCGCAGGCTCGTTTTCAGCGAACACAGCGTTTGCGGATATCAAAATCAGCGAGACCGCGATCCGTGCGAGCCGTCTGTTCATGGCGCTTTAGCCTCGTGTGCGGGGGGCTGCCAAGGGACAGCTCCGCCGCGCTGGATTTGGGCGCGCAGGGCTGCGGCCAACTCGTTGAAGATCTTCTTTTCAGTGGCAGCCAGATTATGGGTCTCCTGCGGATCATCCTTCAAATTATACAGCTCCAGCGGCGAGTAGGGATCGTTCTGCATCAGTTTCCAGTCGCCGCGGATCAGCGCCTCGTAGCTCTTGCCTCCATAGGTGACACCGCCCTCGCGGCGGACAAAGTAGAGGTCGCGCGAGATAGCCGCCGTTTCCCCCTTTAGGAGCGGCATGAGGCTGACCGCGTCGAGCCCGGCCGGCACCGCCGCGCCGGCGGCTTCGAGGCAGGTGGGAAAGAGATCGAAGGACAGTCCCGCATACTCGCAGCGCGCGCCCGCTTTGATGACACCGGGCCAGCGGATCATGAACGGCACGCGCAGACCGCCGTCGTAGTGGCTCTGCTTGCCGTCGCGCCACGGGTCGTTGCACTGGCCGTGCGGCAGCGACCCGCCGTTGTCGGAGGCAAAGGCCACGAGGGTGTTCTGCGCCAGCCCGGTTTCATCCAGCGTGTCAAGCACGCGGCCGATGCCCGCGTCGAGATGCTCCACCAGCGCGACGTTTCTCGCCCGCTTATCAGCCATGCCCGGCGCGCGCGCCTTCACACGTGCCAGCCACTCCTCGGGCGGCTCGATCGGAAAGTGCGGCGCATTGTAGGCGAGATAGAGGAAGAACGGTTGCTTCGTCCGGGCCCGCTCATGC
>CAYSXF010000641.1:0-3587 GCA_964434815.1 uncultured Lentisphaeraceae bacterium | reverse complement strand
GCCCCCAGCCGCCTTTCTGATTGTCCACGATCTGGATCTGCGCGGTCTTCCCGACCAGGTCAGACACATCCCACGATGCGGGCTCTAACGCTTCGCTACCTCCCGGAACAACGTTGGAACCGCTGGCGGTGCGCACGACCCTGCCGTCAACAAGCAGATTCATGCAGGTCTTCCCTTGCCAGCCTCCGCCGCCGATCAGGAAGGAGATATGCTTGCGGTCGATTGTGAACAACGGCGAGGTCAGCGTGCCGGTCGCTCCGTCTCCCCGTGGAATGAATTGGCAAGTCCCTTGCCGATATACCCGCTCACTTTCATCTGCCCCGGCAGCGTGCCTTTCGCGGGCCCCGAGCCGAACGCCGTACCCGCGGTCTTCCACTCGCCATACGTGTCGCCCTCAAAATCCGTGAGCACCTTGTCCCTGTTCTGGGCGGACGCCGCCAGCACCACTCCACCCACCAAGCATCCCATCAGCCGTATTGTAGACATTCCCATCTCCACTTGAGCGTTGAGCATTGAACGTTCAGCGTTGAACGTTTTCCGTCGTTTTGCCGAACGTGACCGCGCCGTCTGTCCCGTAGATCATGCGGAACGGAAGGGACAGCCCCGCGTAATCCTGCCCGGCGAGGAACACGTCGCCGCCGTCCGGTGCGACCACGCGTTTGCCAAGATAAAAATAGCTGATTCCGGGAAGCTTGATCTGCGACCACGGGCGCTCCTCGAAGGGGCCGTCGAAGCGGTCAGCCATATACACATGCGAGCCGCCCGCGCCGCCCGCGCCGCCGAAGTGCAGATACCACTTGCCGTTCTTTTCCCACAGTTGGGAGGTCTCGATCCGTTCGAACAGCTTGGGGTAGCAGATGATCTTGTGCGTCTCCCACCGGAGCAAGTCTTTCGAGCGCATCAGCACCTGCGCGCCCGACTGCTCCTTGGGCGCACCGACGATCTGCGAGTTGATGGCCGCGTACCACCAGCCATCGATCTTGTCAGGATAGACATAGGGATCGGCCAGCATTCGGAAATTGAGCTTCTCCCCTTTCCACTCCGCGTTCAGCTCCGCGGGAAACTGCGCCTTGGCCTTCCACTGCCAATGCTCCAGGCCAGCGCTCTCCGCAAGCGTGAAGCCCTGATAAGTGACCAGCATGTACCAGCGGTCGCCGTCGCGCACGCAACTGCCGGTGGCGATGCCTCGGGCGGGCGCTTCCTTCAAAGCGACAGCGTGCTCTTCCCAATGCAGCAGGTCTTTGGACACCGCATGGCCAACCCACTGCCCGCCGTGCCGGCGCGACTGGTCGGGCATCGCCTCCTTGTCGGGATACTCGAGGAAGAAGGCATGGTAGGTGTCGCCGTTCTTAGCGAACCAGAAGTCCCACGCGTTGTGGCCTTTGGGGCGGAATGCCGGCAGCAGAGGCACGTCATCGCCGGCCGCACACACGATCGCCACGGCAACGGTTATGAATCCTATCAGCATGCGTTTCATTCTATCTCTCCATTATGAGCGTTCCGGTCGGATTGACGCTCAACACGATAGCGCTAGTACGCGCAATGAGTTTGGCCTTATAACCGCTCGGGCATCCCGACACGCTCCAGTTCGCCAGATTCGTCGCGCCGATGAGCGTGTTGAACGTAAACAGAGCGACCTCGCGCGCCGGAGGCCGCGCACCCGTGAACGAGATCTGAACGGCATTCGGGCCTTGCAGCGTCAGCGTTCCCGCCACCCTCACCACATCGGAGGTCGCCTGCGTGCTGTCGAAAACGTTGGTGGCATTTGCCGACAGAACCAATCCCGCGTGGACCGTCAGAGCGCTGATCACGGTGTTCGTGTCGCCTGGCGTCAGACACCCCGTCACAGTCAGCGTGCCGCCCGTGACCGCCCCGCCGCCACTCAGCGAAGCGACGCTCTGGCTATTGCCGTTCAGATCCATGACGGCACCGGCGGCGACGCGCAACGCCGCTCCGGCGGGGAGGGAGCACGTCCCCGAGAACGTCTGGAACGATGTGATTTCGGCTGGCGACAGCGCCCGGTTCGCGATCAGCAGCCCGTCCAGCCACCCCTTGAAGTTCGCGTCGTTGATCGTTTTGCCGACCACGAAGTTCGCCGCTCCTACAGCGGGCAGTGTCGCAGGCGTTCTCTGGGCCACGCTGGCTCCATCGATGAAGATGATTTCCGTCGCCCCATCCCAGGTGGCAACGACCGAGTGGTAAGGGCCGTCAAAGAAGTTGCCGCTGGACATCGCTCCTCCGAAGTCGTTATTCCACCAGTAGGCCCAGACATTGTTGTTCGCGCCTCCCAGACGAAAATTGTTGGCCTGACTGTTTGCCCTGTTGCCCCAGCCGACCCAGCCGCCAGTCAGCGAACATCCGGTGTCGGGCTTGATCCAAGCCGCGACGGTGTAGGGGCTGTTGTTCGTGGGGATACCTGTGGGAAACTGGCCGCTCGCTGGGGTCAGCGTGCTGTTGCCGTCGAGGTACAAGGCTCCGGCGAACTTGCCGCTGTTGGTGTAAGCGGGAGCGCCGCTCGCAGTCACAAGGGTGTTGCCGTTGCCGCTGAAGTCCTGTCCGACATTCGCGGCATTGTCGAACGTGTAGTAGGCCTGCGTCCCTGCGGGAATCCCCGCGAGCCGCAGCGTGCCACTGCTGACCACCGTCGCGCCGGCGTACGTGTTGTTGCCGTAGAGACTCAGCGTGCCGCCGGTGTGCGTCAGGCCGCCTGCGCCCGCCAGACGCACGAACACCGTGCCGCCGGTCGAAGTGAAGCCGCCCGCAGTCAGAGTCGTCGCGGCGCCAACGCCGCCAATGGTTCCACCAGCGATGCTGACCGTGCCTAGCGCGATGTTGGTGTTCGCCTGCAAAACGCCGCCGGCACTGACCACAAGCGAACCGGTGCTTGCCCCCAGCGCCGTTGTACTGTTTGCGACCAACGTGCCATAATTGATCAGGGTGCCACCGGCGTAGGTGTTACTGCCGGAGAGCGTTTGTGCGCCGGCACCGTTCTTGATCAGACCAAGCGGACCCAGTGCGCCGCCGCCTTGTATCTGCCCACTGAAAGCCGCTGTGCCGTCCGGACTGAGCGCCAGAACGGAAACAGCGCCGGTGTTGCCGTTCACGACGCTGCCGCCCGCACCGCCGCTGTCCGCCAACGAGCCGACCTGCTGATTGACGCCGTTCAGATCGAGCGTGGCGCCAGGGGCAACTTGCAGCGCGGTGCTTGTTGGGAGGACACTTGCGAGCGAACCTGAAAAGGCCCCGCTTAGCAGATTCGTGATTTCCGCTGCGCTCAGCGCGCGGCTGGCGATCAGCACGTCGTCGAGCCATCCCTTGAAGTTGGCGTCGCCGATCGTCTTGCCGACCACGAAGTTCGCCGCTCCCACACTGGGTGCCGTCACAGGATTCCTCTGGGCGACATTGACGCCGTCGATGAAAATGACTTCCGTCGTTCCGTTCCAGGTGACAACGACCGAGTGGTAACTGCCGTCGAAGAACGAGCCGCTGGGCATCGTGCCGCCGAAGTCGTTGTTCCACCAGTAAGCCCAAACCGCATTGGCTGTCTCTTATACACATCTCCGAGCCCACGAGACAGGCAGAAATCT
>CAYSXF010000640.1:0-3593 GCA_964434815.1 uncultured Lentisphaeraceae bacterium | reverse complement strand
TCTACACCTCTCTATTCGTCGGCAGCGTCAGATGTGTATAAGAGACAGAGTAAGACTCGGGGTCGATCATGTCCCGCTCAATGTCGAGCTTGTTCTTGCGCTCGGCGAGAGGTTTGACGGAAATGCTGCTGCGGTCGAATAGCCGGTTCATGGGTTCTGCTCCTTCCAAAGCGCCAAGGCGGGAAAAAGGTCGCGGGGATTGGCTGTGCCCGTTGTGGCGAGCTGCCGCACGGTGACCGACGCGACGAGGTTGCCGACTAAGGCCGCCTCGGGCCGCGTCGCCCCTGCCGCGAGCGACAGCACCGCCCCGGACGTGAACGAATCGCCCGCTCCCGTGGGGTCGACCGGGCCGGAGACCCGGACTGAAGGCACCGTCACCGGCGCAGGCCCCGACACGCGGACGCCGCGCTCACCGGCCGTCGCGAAAACCGGCGCGCCCATCAGCTTCGCCAGCGCCTCAGTCTCCTCCCGGATCACGTCGTCCGCCACCCTCGCGTCCGGCGCGGGATCGCTCACGCCCGCCAGCTCGAACTGGTTCACCTTGACCGTCATATGCCGGTACCGCCGGATGCTCCCCCGCGAATCAGCCCAAAAGACGGTCCTCGGATGTTTCGGCGCGACGTCGGCCAACGCGGCGATCAGGGCGGGCGTCAGCACGCCCAGCCCCTCATCGCGAACCTGATCCATCACGATCAGCGCGTCGATGCGGGGCAGAACCTCGTGCAGCGAAGCGAGCAGCGCGCGCGCGAGTCCGCCCGCCATCGGCGTGCGGTTCTTGGTGTCGTACCGGCTGTGCTCGCCTTCGAGGCCGGCGCACGTGCAGTCGCGCGGCTTGAGGTAGGTCGGCGTCACGCGGTCCGACGCGACGTGCAACTGCGAAAGATCGCAGCCCAGTGCGGTCAGGTCCTGGCGCAGCTCCCAGCCCTCGCCGTCCTCCCCCGTGAAGCCGATGGTGACAATCCCCCGCGCGCCCAGCGCGGCAAGGTTGTTGACGACCGACCCCGCAGCGCCCGGCGAATGGCGGACCGCCACGACCTGGTGCGCGGTCAGTCCCGTTTCAAGCGAAGGCTCCGCCAGCGCGGGATCGACGTCGAGGTATTTGTCCAAAAAGAAGTCGCCCAACACCGCGACGCGCACGTCGCGGAAGCGGGACGTGAGCGCCTCGAGACGATTCGCGTCAAACGCTCTCAGGTAATTGATCATCTCAGCCTCTTTTCTTTGGTGGGGACGGTTCCCCGAACCGTCCGCGGACGCCTCGGGGAGGCGTCCCTACCTTTTTGGGGTATCGGGGCGAACCACCGTGCTTTGGTTCCAAATATGCTCCAACAGCGCGCGGGACTCGCTGAAATCGGGGATCACGAAGTCCGCGCCCGCCCCGATCAGGCGCTCGCGCTTCCACGCGTCGCACGTGCCGGAGCGTCCGGCCTCGTCGGTCGCCACGGCCACCGCGATACCGCCCACCGCCTTGCAGTCTGCGATCTCCACGTAGCCGTCGCCGAACGCGATCAGCGCCGCGCCGTCGACGGCGTTTTCCTTGAGGATGCGCTGGATCACCATCTCCTTGGAGAAGCTCGCGTGGTCGGCCTGCGCGCCATAGATGCGTCCGGGCGCAAACTCGTCGAGCCCAAGCAGGCCGGCCTCTTCGAGCACATAATGCTCGTCTGTGCCTGAAGCGATATAGATGGCCGTGCCTCGCTCGCGAAGGTCAGTCAGAATTTCGACCGAGCCGCGCACCAGCAGATCCTCCCGCGGAATGGAGCCGTCGGCCAGCCCCTGTCGCCGGCTCGCGATGCGGGTCATGAGGAGGTCATGGTACTCGGCCTTGTACGCCTGCGGGTCGGCGGGCTTGCCGCCGCGCAGCCGGATCTCCTCCGCCAGCCGGATCATCTGGTAGATGGTCTGCTTGCCGGTGAGCTCGGTGACGAAGTTGCGCACCAGCGAGGCGATCAACTCCTGCGTCTCATGGGCTTTCGCATAAGGCAGGAGATGCCCAATCAGCATGGGTATCATCAGCTCCATCCATCCTTCGCGGACCAGGCTCAGCGTGCCGTCGAAATCGAACAGGGCGTGTTTCGGCGCTTGCCCGAACACGCGCGGCCGCACGACTTCGACCGACGTGCCGGACAGGAAGCTCGTGCTCTCGGGCACGGGCCAGGCTGGGATATAATCTCGTTCGCTCAAACTGTTCCTCCAAAAATTCTCGAGGCTCTCTCGTTGTGACGCTCAATTCACCACGGATATTGATACCCGTTAACAGCGTATCACCATACGCCCACGTCCCTCATATTTCAAGCCGACACTTGCGCAACTTTTGTGGCATTTTTGCGCAAGTGCGGTTCGCCATAACGTCACAGCCAACTGTTGCCAAGGATGTCCAGCAGCGTATCCCCGCGCAGCACATCGTCATCGCGCAGCTCGACGTATGCGTGGCGGCGTCGGCGCTTCGAGCGTTTTTTCGGTTGGCGGATTTCCTCCACCTGCTCCGCCATGCGCCGGATTCTCTCTTTGACCTCATTGACATCCGCTTGAAGTCCGGCCTCGGCCGCCCGGAGCAATTTGCTGCGCTCGTCCGCCCGCAGCGCGGAAAAGCCCCAGGCGGGATCGCCTTTGGCCGCGCGCATGTCGCGTTTCAGTTTGCGCAAGGACGTCTTGAACAGGGCGGTGAGCGCCTTCAGCCGCGAAAGCGGGATCGCGCGCGAAGACAGGTCGGCCGCCTGACCGCTCTGCGCGTGCAGAAACTCCAGCCGCGCCAAGTCGCCGCACCGGTAGGCCGCCTGCACCTCGTGCCAGAGGCGCATCCGCTTGTCCGTGATGTGTCCGCCCCCGTCCGGATGCAGCGCCCGCACCAGCTCGCGGTACAGCTCCTTGATCCGATCCGCGCGCTCCCTCTCGGGCTTAACCGTTTTCTTTCTCGGCGCCATGCCCAGAAGGTGGCGTAGCAAATCGTCGAACGCATCGCCCTCAGAAGCGTCCTCGGCTTCCTCAACGTCGGCGTCATCGGCCCAATCCTCGTCTAAGCCGTCATCCCCCGCGTCACCTTCGAAATCCTGAACGTCCCCTTGGGCCGCCTCCTCCGCGTCATCCAGCTCGCCAAGCTCCGCATCCTTCGCCTCGATCCTGGCCAGGCACTCCGCCGCGCCGTCGCCCGAAAAGAACATTTCGTCTTCGACCTTTTGAAGCAGGTCGGACAACTCCTCGTATTTCGGCAGCAGGACGCGCATCTCTTCGCGCAGAGGCCCGGCACAAAGGGCCAGCGCATGGGCGAACTCGGGCGCGTCCCGCGTCTGGTAGCGCTCCCACTTCGCCGCGGCGTCATCGTACTTCTTGCGCGCCAGCTCGCACTCCCTGACCGCCTTCTTACGGACGGAGGAGGAGTCGAGCAGCGTCAGGGCGCGGGTCTTCGGCTCTGCGGCATGCCGCGTGAGCAACACAGACCTGCCGTGCGCGGTCTTTGCTTTTTTCTGTTGATGCCTGGCCATACCGTTAGCCATTCATAGTAAGGGCGTTCGACCCTTCTGGGCAACCTCAGAATGAAGACTTGTCGGGGTGAAATCAAAAGTAGACACTTTGTAGTTGGCATAAGTGGACGGTTG
>CAYSXF010000639.1:0-3595 GCA_964434815.1 uncultured Lentisphaeraceae bacterium | reverse complement strand
CTCAAGGTTAGTCCGGCGGGATTCGCGTTTCATGCGTCTTCGTCTCAAACTTAAACGTTGAGCGTTGAGCGTTGGACGTTGAGCGTTTTTCGAATTCTCGGTTTGGGTTGCTTTCACCTCGGCCGGTCGGTAAACTTCTACGGCATTCCAAGTTCATAGGAGATTTCTGACATGGCGATGACATTGACGGATTTGAAGGGTTTGACGGTGGGCGCGTGCGTTTCGGGCGGACTGGACAGCCGCACGATCGCGAAAGTGATGGTTGAGGCTGGCGTGAACGTGGTCGCTTTTGCGGCGGACCTCGGGCAGCCTGACGAGAAGGACATCAACGACATCAAGAAGCGCATGGCCCCGTGCGGCGTGGACACCGTGATCGTGGACCTCAAGGAGCCGATGGCTGAGGCGTGCTTCCAGGTGGTCGAGGCGCAGGCGATGTACGACGGCGGCTACTGGAACTCCACCGGCATTGCGCGGGCCGTGACCACGCGCGGGCTGATCGCCGAGATGAAGAAGCGCAAATGCACGGTGCTGGTGCACGGCGCGACCGGCCGCGGCAACGATCAGATGCGCTTCGAGCGCTACACCAACGTCCTGGCCCCGGCCATGAAGGTTTACTCGCCGTGGCGCGACGCGGAGCTGCTCAAGAAGTTCCCGGGCCGCACGCAGATGGTCGAGTTCCTCGCGCAGTTCGGCATCCAGGCTTTTGTGGGCGCGAAGAAGAAGTACTCCACCGACGCCAATCTCGCGGGCCTCTCGCATGAGGCGGAAGACCTCGAGAGCATGGAAACGTCGATGCTGATCGTCGAGCCCACCATGGGTGTGTGGCCGCAGCAGGCGCCCGACAAGATCGAGAAAGTCACGGTGCGCTTCGAGAAGGGCCGCGCGGTGCAGATCAACGGCAAGGACGTGTCGCCGGTCGCTGCGATGCAGCTCGCGAACAAGCTGGCGGGCCGCAACGGCGTCGGCATGAAGCACGCGCTGGAGAACCGCATCATCGGCACCAAGAGCCGCGGCGTGTA
Organism: uncultured Lentisphaeraceae bacterium; assembly: GCA_964434815.1. Taxonomy (GTDB): domain Bacteria; phylum Verrucomicrobiota; class Kiritimatiellia; order RFP12; family UBA1067; genus CAYSXF01. The sequence continues at coordinate 2,576 of CAYSXF010000639.1, read as the reverse complement.
CGAGGCTCCGGGCATGGAGCTGCTGGGCACGTGCCTGCGCTACGTGTACCAGGCCACGATGGACCGGCGTTCGGGCCTGCTCTTCGGGCAGTTGTCCAAGCTGGTTGCGGATCAGATCTACGACGGGCGCTATTTCGACCCCGTGACGCAGGCGGCGCGTGCGGCGATCGGCGTGTTTTTCAAGCATGCGTCCGGCACGGTCGAGGTGGGGCTTTACAAAGGCAACATCTTCTTCAACGCGCTCACGGGCTGTAAGGCGTCGATCTACAACGAGGCCGACTCCTCGATGGAAGCCAGCAACGGACTCAACCCGGTCAGTTCGCAAGGCTTCGCCGAGATCCAGAGCGTCGAGGCCAAGATGCTGGCCAAGGCGGGTCAGATCGTTTCAAAGTGACCGTTATGGCGAACCTGAAAACCACCTATCTCGGGCTGGAGCTGAAGAATCCGCTGGTCGCCAGCAGCGGCCCGCTGACGAATACGCCCGACTCGGCCGAGAGGCTGGAGCAGGCGGGTGTTGCCGCGATTGTCGTCAAGTCGATCTTTGAGGAGCAGATCCGGGCCGACGTGTCCGATATGTACGCTGCGCTGGAGGGCGAGTCGAGCGGTTTCGCGATGGAATACCTGCGGGCGGACTTGCCGGCGCAGCTCGGCCCCGAAAAGTACCTCGAAACGATCAAAGAGATCCGCAAACGGGTCACGATTCCGATCGTCAGCAGCGTCAACTGCGTCGAGCCGGCGCACTGGGTTAACTATGCGCGGAAGATCGAGGACGCCGGCGCGGACGCGCTGGAGCTGAACCTCTATCACATGCCGGTCAGCCCGGTCGAAACGTCCGAGAAAGTCGAAGCGCGTTACGCGGCGCTGGTGCAGGCGGTCATGTCGGTGGTAAAGCTGCCGGTCTCGGTTAAGCTGAGCCAGCACGTCACCGCGCTGATGCCGTTTGCGCGTGTGCTCGACAAGATGGGCGTGAAGGGTCTTGTGCTCTTCAACCGCTTCCTTCAAACCGATGTGGACATTGAGAGGGAAGCGACCTTTTTCGCGCCCAACTACTCCACGCCTGCCGTGTTACACGAGCAGTTGCGCTGGGTGGCGGTTTTGCGCGACTGGGTGCGCTGCGACCTGGCTGTCAGCGGCGGTATCCATTCCGGCGCCGAACTGGTCAAGTCGCTGCTGGTGGGTGCGAACGTCGGCTGCGTCTGTTCCGCACTGCTGACGCGTCGGGACTTCGGTGTGATCGGCGAGACGCTGAGCGGCCTTGAGACGTGGATGGCCCGCAAAGGGTATGGTTCGCTCGCCGACTTCCGCGGCAAACTTCGCGAGACCGATTTGCACGACGGGCACGGTTTCGAACGCTCGCAGTACATCAAGGCCGCCACGTCGCTTTCCTAAGAGACACCACCAAGCCTCGGAGGTCGCCAAAAGCACCAAGTTGTAATGGAGACCTGGCTTGGAGGACTCTGGGTTGTTTGTGCCGTGGGGTGGCTATTCTAGGGGTTATTCTTGTTCGACGCACACACACATTTGCAGGACCCGCGCCTGAGCGACGTGCTGGACGAGGTCGTGCGGCAGGCGGCGCTGGCCAAGGTCACCGGCATGTGTTGTTGCGGCACGACGCCCGACGACTGGGAGGCGACAGACCGCATGGCGAAGGCGTCGTTGCCGTTCGTGCTGGTGCCTGCTTTCGGGGTTCACCCGTGGTATGTGCGGCATCTTCCCTGCGATTGGTTTGAAACGCTGGAAGCCTATCTCGACAAGAACCCCGTGGCGGCTATCGGCGAGATCGGTCTCGATGGTGTGCTCGACGACATCCCGATGGAGTTGCAGGTGAAGGCCTTTGTGCGGCAGTTGGATCTTGCCGAGCGCGTGCGCCGTCCGGTGGTGCTGCACGGCGCGCGCGCCTGGGGACGGCTGGTCGACGCGCTCAAACCTTTCGCGCGGCGGCTGCCGGGTTTCGTGGCGCACGGCTTCGGCGGCTCTGCGGAAATTCTCAAGCTCATCTTGAACATGGGCGGCTACGTCTCGTTCGCCGGGTCGGTCTGCAATCCCAAGGCCGAGAAAATCCGCGCGGCGGCGCGCGAAATCCCGGACAGCCAGATTCTGATCGAGACGGACTCGCCGGATCTCTTTCCAGCGGGGGGACGTCCGGCGGCCATCGGCGCGAACGGCAAACCGCTGAACCAGCCTGCGAATCTCGTGTGCGTGCTGAACGAGATCGCCGCCCTGCGCGGCATCTCGCCCGAGGCGCTCTCGGATCTCACAGGAGCCAACGCCCGGCGGCTGTTCCTGTGACAATTGAGGATAGTCAGCGGATTTGAACGGTGGTATTATTCAGCCATTTGCTGACTGGGGTTACGAGGAGAGTGACGGATGAGTGACAAGACGAATGTGTCGGACGGGAAGCGCGCGGCGAGCGATCCGCTGGCGGGGCTGAAAGAGGATCCGCGCTACAAGAGTTTCAACGAGACGGCTGATCCCTGGAAGGTGATCGGCACGGTCGAATATGGCGGAGACCGGACGATGGTCTCCACGATCTGTCTCTTATACACATCTGACGCTGCCGACGAATAGAGAGGTGT
>CAYSXF010000638.1:0-3599 GCA_964434815.1 uncultured Lentisphaeraceae bacterium | reverse complement strand
GCACTGACGGATTTCCTGTCCGTCGCCAGCTCTAACCCGTCCGGCACCACCTGCACGCCTTCAACGTCCAACTTCCGCCACGACAACACCTGTCCCGGAAGAAAGGCTAATCCGCCCGCCTGCGACCACGTGAAAGGCACGGAAGCCTGTGCATTTTCCAGCGTCACAAGCCCGCCAGCCCGCGCCCAGCCGTTGCTTGCGCCCAGCGTCACCCGCACCTGCGCATTCGAAAAAGCGGCTGGCGCGAAGGCCGGCATTCGCACGCTCACGTCGAACCTGCCGAGGCCCGCCTCGACAGTCCCCGCCGCATTCGAAACGGCCAGCGCCAGCGCAGCATCGCGCACCCATGCGTCGCTTGCGAACGTCATGCGCGTGGCGCTGTAGCTCACTGACGCGGCCGCACCCGCCGATGCCTGCCACACAGCGTTCCCCGTCCGGCCCGAGATCCCGAACTCCGGCACACGCAAAGCCACCTGCCACACCGGATTCGAGACGAGCCCCGTCACCGTAGCGTCGCCCCCGAAGAGCACCGCGCCGTTCGACACCATGAGGCCGCTCTTCGGCAGCGCGGTGTACTCTCCGAGCTGACCTTTGAAACCTCCCGTTGCCACAGCGTATGGGGGTTGCGCCGTGAGCGACAGCAGCCAGCCGCCCCGCACAGAAAGGCCGTTCCCGACGAAGTACCCGTCTTCGATACCGACGTCCGTGCGCAGTTCGCCCGGCCGTGCATCGCAAACGGACAAGCGCCCTTCGATCGTCACGCGGCCCGCGCCCACGCGGCCCGCAGGCAACGTGACGGCCGAACGCCTCGCCTCAGCCGCGTAGCGCACCTCACCCCGCCAAGCGCCTTGCGGCGGCTGCGCCAAGTCCGCCTCGGCATGCAGCGTGCCCCCATCCGTCAAGAGCCGCGACACCAGCGGCAGGAAGCGCGGCAGCACCTGAGCCACCGAGCGGCCTGGCAGATCGGTGTCGAGCGACGCGCTCACCCAACGGTTGGTCGAAGTCTGCCGGAAGCGCGCCGTCCCGCGCACGCCCAGCAGGCGGCCTTCTTCCTGAGACGCCTGAAGCTGACCGCCGACGCGGAAGCCCGCGATTCCTGCGCTCAGGCGGCACTGCGCGTCTCGCGGCGTGCCTGACGCTTCGAGACGAAACGTCTGAAATCGCACCAGCCCTTCCGGCTGCGCCGAAGCGAACGCGCTGCCGCGCCCCAGCTCGGCTGCCACCTCGAACGGCCCCGCGTTGGTCCAGTTCGTCAGCGCGAGCGAGCCCCGCACAGTGAGGCTGCAGTTGGTTGGAAACAGCTTCACGCCAGACAACACGTTAGGAGCCAAACGCCGCACACGCGCCAGCACTTCGTCTACGTTGGCGAGTTTCATATCCCCGCTGGCCGACACCGCCCCCGTGTCGGGAACAAGAGAACCTTCAAGCCGGCCTTGCGCGCCGCTGCCGTCGCTCAAACGCGCCCACAGGCGGTATTTTGACGGCACCGCCCCGTGTGCGTCCGGTTCCGACAAAACGCCGGCGTCGCAACACACAGTGGCGACGTCGTCGCCGTTGGCCTGTTTGACCGCCACGCGCACATCATAGATGGAGATTTCGCCCACGGTGAAACGCTTGGCAATCCCATTCGTCGCGGTGCCTTCAGAAGCATTCCTCTTATCAGCCAGCAGCGTTTTCAGCCGTTCTTGCAGCGGCGAAACAAGATGATCGCCGTCCACCTTTACCTGTGTCCGGACCCCGCTCACGCGAATGGAATCAAGCCGGCCTTGCGCCACGTCCGGATAGGTGAACCGCACTTCTGCGCGGCCGACGGCGAGCACAGCCTCGGGCGAGCCTAAGCGGACATCTTCCAGCGCGACGCATCCCGGCGAGAGCCTGACAAACGTATACGTCGCGTCGGCAAGCCCTTGCCTGTCGAGCACGTCACGAACGATGCGCGTGGCCAGAACGATACGCCTCTGCCATGTGTATGCCAAGAGACAAGGAAGAAAAACAAGCGTCAAAAAAAGGATGACTAAAACGATGCGCCGCCTAGGAAAACGGCGCTTCTTCTGCTGTGTGTTCTGCGAGTCCATCGCATTCTCAGACGCGGGCGGAACGACGCGCCGCGTCACTCCGCCTTGATGCCCAGCCGGCGCTCGATATCGCGGTCGCGCGCGCCGCCCAGCTTCACAGACTGGCGGTAGTACATCTCCGCCTCGCCAAGGTCTTTGGAGTTCATCTCGAGCAGCAGCCAAGCCATGTTGAGGTACCCGTCGGGACGCTTGGGTTCGACCTTCATGGCCTTATCGAGCGAGTCCATCGCCTTGGAGTAATGACCAATGGCCGCGTGCGCGCCAGCGGACAGCAGCAGCGCAGCCTCGTCGCTCGGGTTGTCCGCCAACAGATCGTCGATGACCACCGCCGCGTCCGCGTGACGCCCCTGCTGCACACGCGAAAGCGCCATCAGGAACCGGGCGTCATGGTGATTGGGCGTCTGCTTCAGCACGGCCAACAACGCTTTCTCGGCATCGTCGAAGCGGTCCACTGAAATCATGTCCTTGGCCCACTCCAGCTCCTGCGTCACGTTGAGCGGCTTGCCCGGCTCGGCGGGATCGGGCGTCTTCTCGCCCTTGGGCGCTGGCTCGGCGACTGACCCAGTCGTTTTAGTTCCTTGCTTAGAGGAAAGCATAACCGCGGACTCCGGCACGTTGTTTGTCACGGCGGCTTTCTTGCGCTCCGCCCGTTTGGCCTCCAGCGCGCTGGCGTCTGTCACCGCCATCGTGCGTGCATTCGCGCTGACGTCCTCGAGCATAATGCGGTCGACCTCGGTTTCGCAAAGAGCCTTGCGGAAGCGCACAGGCGCGAACTCGGACGAGCCCACTTGTTTCTCGTTTTCTTTCTCCACGCGCGCGATTTCGGCCAGCGCCTTGCGGTAGAGTTCGATCGCCTGCTTGGATTGTCCGTCGATATAGGCGGCCTGCGCCTGCGACATAAACTCGTTCGCATCTTTCAGCAGCTCGGACACCTTGAGCTTCTTCTCTTTGTCTTTCGCCCAAGTCTCCGCCGGTGACACGCACACACATGCCGCAACAAGAGAGATCAATAAGGTTCTGATAAAAATCATGTCTGATTACTCCGATTTCGTGGTGATCATACCACACTTCAGAAAACCCATGCAATCACCCTTGCGTTGTCTGCCATTACAAATACAAATTGGGTCGGCATCCTGATATGACCATCTCGTCTATTGACAACCCGTTTTCATTTGACTATCATAAATTTATCAGATTGGGAAGGGTGGAGTGTTTTACTGATTTTCTGACAGAGAAATCGTGGAGTCGGCTTAGGCTAAAGTTGTCGTAAGCAAGCGCAGTCTAAACGAAAATGAGGACGTGAATATGATCGGAAAAAGTACAAGCCTGTCGTCACTTACCATCGCAGTCTTTGCGCTGTTGAGCAGTGCCACGGCCCAAGCCGCAAACGGAACATGGAACAGCACAACCGCCGGGGCAAACGCCTTTTGGACTAACTCGCTCAACTGGAGCGCGTCCCCCTATCCCTCCGGCAGCGACATCGCGACCTTCAACAACAGCGGCAACGGACAAACGACGCTCGAC
>CAYSXF010000637.1:0-3603 GCA_964434815.1 uncultured Lentisphaeraceae bacterium | reverse complement strand
GATTTCTGCCTGTCTCGTGGGCTCGGAGATGTGTATAAGAGACAGGAGGTCGACCAGAGCCAGTTTGACAGGCCCCTTCTTCAGCTCGAATTCGCCGGCCGATTCCCACGTCCAGACGCTGGACGGCGCCGCACCGAGAATCTGTTTCGACTTCTGCCCGTTGACCGAGACCGTGAATTTGCCGGGCGAATACTCCTTGAGCCAGTTCCTGGTGCGCGCCCATACGCGGTAAGTGCCCGCCTGCGGCACCTTCACCTCAGTCACGGCGTCCTTGATCGGCTGACACACGCCCGCAGCCAGCAGATAGGCGGACCCCATCTTGTGCACGAACTGCGTGTCGATGCGCCACTCGCCGTAGTCGGCAAAGTCTTCGGCCTCGACCCACAGGAACCCGTCCACAACCATCTTCACTTCGGTCGGCGGCTTCCTGAACCGCGCCAAATCCTCCAGGCTTCCCGGCACAACCGGCTCCGTCACGGCCGCCCCCGCCGCACAAGCGGCCATCCCCAACACCACCCCTGCAAAAGCTCTCATCGTCATCTTCTATCCCCTTTGTTTGGCCGTATCATACCATCCCGCCAAATTCACCGACAACGGTCATTTCAGCGGATTGCGCCACTTGAGACCCCGGAAGCGCGAGAAGTCTGCGTCTGTCGAGGCCAGTTCACAGCCATGCTCGATTGCAAGAGCGGCGAGATGGGCGTCGGTCACCAGATTGCCGGTTGCCTGGCTGTCTAGAAGCAACTTGCGCATGACTGTCCAGTGACGCTCTGTCGGCACGACGATCCGCACGCACGGCTGCTCCAGCCAGCTCTGCACGCGGACGGCCGCCTGTTCCAGCGACAGCGGATGCTCATACACGCGCGGATTCGTGCCGATCCGAATGAAGGCGTTCAGAACTGTCCAGCAGAGGCAGACCGGCTTCGCTCCCGAGAGTTGCGCGTCCCACCACTCCCGCGCTGCCCCGTGCCGGAGACTCTGCGCGTCCTCGGCGTACAGCAGAATGTTGGCGTCGACGAGAATCATCGGACGTTCTCCCCTTCGACCAACGCCAGAAGTTCCTGAACGTTGTCCAGGTTCCGGCCAGGCTTCAGGCCCATCTTGTGCGGACGCGTACGGAAGGCGCGGCTTTTCGCAGGTGCCTCTACAGTTTCGAGCCCCGCACGAAGCGCCTCGTTGATCACCCGCCTGAACGGTTCCTGCAACTTGAGCGCGACTTCCCTTGCCCGCCCCAAGACATCATCGTCTATAACCAGTGTCGTTCTCATGATGACATCGTAGCATACGGATAAATGATGTCAAGGCATCATGTTAAGCGCTAGCCCCGAGTCGTGTTTTCTAAAGGCATAAGCCATATAAAAAGACCTTGGTTATTGAACGAGTTGCGATTTGCTATTGGCGCTTATTCCGGCGCCTTTTCTGACGATCCCCGTAAACGCCGCATTGCCAGCGGTGCCCAGCCACAGACGCGAGGGCTCGAACGGGTCGGCCGCGATCCACGTTACGCCTTTGCAGGTGAGTGAGTCATTCGCCAGAGGCCGCCACGTCGCGCCACCGTCCTCGCTCGCGATCACACCACCACCCGTAGAGCAGTCATGATACGGATGGTCGTGCAGGCTCGCGCAGACGCAGTCCACATTGCGCGGGTCAATCATCAACGCCTCGCAGAAGCGGTTCGTGTAGACCTGCCGCCACCCTGCCCCACCATTGTCGCTGCGGAACACGCCGCCCGCAAAATAGCTTTTGCCGACCGTCGCTCCGCGCGTCTTCACATACACGCGCCCGCCCTTGGCTGCGATTTGCCGCACCTCGGCCAAACGCGCATCGAGCCCGCTCACACGCTGCCACGTCTCACACCGGTTGTCGCTGCGGTATATCGCGCCCGGCTCATCCCCCTTGCTTGAAACGCCCGCATAGAACACAGGCCCCCTGTCGGCGTCGCGGGCAAGGCAGATCACTCTCTCGGCGGGCAAACCTGCGTTGCAGGCCCCCCAAGTCGCGCCATCGTCACGGCTTTCGAAGACACCCTTGCCTTCCGCCACGTAGAGCAGCAGGTGATTGCCTGCCGCATTATCCTTCAGAGGGATTTGACTGATCAGACAGCGCGGTCGCGCGTCAGGCATTCCGCTCCCAGCCTTCTTCAATGACATCCACGTGACACCTCCGTCGCGGCTCTCGGCGATCAAGCCCCGGTCGGAGCCCCACTGGCCGAACCCCGCCCACACACGCGCGTCGTCGCTCTCCGCGAATGTTATCGTGAAGCAAGAGTTATCATAGTCTTTCGGAACGCCCTTCATGCACCGTCGGAACGATGCGCCGCCATCTTCCGACACCAGCAGTCCGATATCGTAGAAGCCGAAGAAAACGCGCCCCTTGACGCGCGGGTGCGGTGTCACCATGTGCAGGCAGGTGACCTCTAAACCGCTGCCGCTGATGAGTCCGTCTGACCGCTCGCGGGTGTAACGCTGCTGCCACGTGGCTCCGCCGTCCACTGTCTTATAGATGTACCCCGACGTACCGAAGTAAACCGTGTCTGGCTGGCTCAGCGAGAGCGTCAGACAAGTTACGCTCGGGCCCCACATGTTGATCCACGCGTGCTCGGCATTGCCCTTTTCTCCGAACTCGAATGCACGCTTCCAGTTCAGGCCGCCGTCGATCGTCTTATAGACCGTCGCGTCCCACCACGTCGCGCCGCCCGCATAGACAATGTCGGGATTCTGCGGATGAACAACGAGTTCGCTCACCCAAGAACAAAGCATATCGCTCGTCCCGGCTTTGCCTGCCGCCTGCCTCAGTCCGTTGACTCGCGGCTGCCACGTGCGGCCGCCATCCCCTGAACGATAAACGCCCGCCTGCCACGGGGTCTCGCCCGCCTTGCCCTTGAGCGACACGTAGACAATCTGCGGATCTGACAGTGACTGCGCGAGCCGAAGGGTGCGCCGGTGCGGCGGCAGCCCATCGCTCGACAGCATCCACGTCGCGCCGCCGTCCGCGCTCGCGAACACCCCTTCGGGCGTGGCGATCAGCATGCGGCGCGAATCCTGCGGATTGACCGCAAGGTCGGAGATGAGCAGATCTGGCGCGAGCTGACCTTTCTGTACGAGCTGGCGCCACGACGCGCCGCCGTTCTCTGACTTGTAGATCGCGCCCTGCCCGCCGCGAACCTCGCGCGGCTGACCGATGGCCGCGTAAACCGTCTCGGGATTCTGCGGGTCGAGCACCACCTTGCTGACCATCGCTGAGTAGCCATACTCCTGAACCGGCGGGAAGCCCTGGCGCAGCCAATGCCACATCCGTCCGCCATCACTGCTCTTGTAGACACCGCTTTTGCAACCCGCATAGAGAATTCTGGCGTTACCTGGGTGTTCGGCGAGGCTCTCGATGAAGTAGTCCTCAAAGCCCGCGTTGTGGATGGCGTATGACTTCCCGCCGTCGTCCGACCGGTAGAAACCACCCACATCGCACCCGACATAGAAGGTATCAGCATCGTGCCGACTCGCCAGCATGGACTGAATCCAGCCGCCGCCACCCGGCCCGACATTCTTCCACTCGACATCCTGTCTCTTATACACATCTCCGAGCCCACGAGACAGGCAGAAATCT
>CAYSXF010000636.1:0-3604 GCA_964434815.1 uncultured Lentisphaeraceae bacterium | reverse complement strand
TCTCTATTCGTCGGCAGCGTCAGATGTGTATAAGAGACAGTCGATGAGCTTCGCCCCTCCCCGCTGATAGATGGCCACCGAGTTGCTTTTGGGATTTGAATCCGGGTCGAACTGCCCGAGCGAGGTGAGCCTGATCGCCTGAGAGACCGTGAAATCCCAGCCGACACTGTACGTGTTGCCACCGGCTGCGCCGTCGCCGGCGCTCGTCACGTCAACCGCATGGAAGGTGGTCGGCGCCGCGGCGACCGCGAACGTGTTGGTCACCGAGTTCGTGGTTGCGAGCGTGTCGGTGACCGAAGCGAAAATGTGGTATGTGCCAATGGGCAAAGCGCCGAGGCTCACCGGGTAAGGCGAGGAGGAGGAGCCGCCGGCGCCCGCCTCGGCGTACGCGCCTGAGCCGCTGTTCGTGTAGACATGGACGGTGTAGGCTCCCGTGGCGTTGAGCACCGTGGCGGTGGCGGAAATGGACGAGCCGACCGTGAACGCCTGATTGTTCGCCGGGCTGGCAACCGCGACCGTCAGGTTAGGGGACGCGTGGAGCGCCGTGTCCCAGGCCTGCGCCATATGCTGGTAGCCGAGCGCGTTCGGATGCAAACCGTCGGACAAGTCTGTGCTGATGTTCAAGGCCTCATACATCGGAACGTAAACCGCATTGCGCCCGAGGGCCTGGTGGCTGGCCACGATGCCCGGAATGGTTGCGTTGAAAGCCTGGACGTCGGTGTCATGGCCGACCATGGGAATGATCGACGCCACATAGAGTTTTACGCTGGGCCGGTAACCGTAGATGTGGGCGATGAGGTCGCTCAGCCGGGCGGGCGCGTTGGGCATGTTATAGCCGAGGTTGATATCGTTGCTGCCGATCATCAACAATATCTTGTCCGGGCTTTCTTTGCCAGGGCCTATCCAGCCCGCCAGGTTCTCGTCCAAGCCGGTCCGCGAGGTGCCATTTGTGATGACAAAGCCGCTGTGTCCCTCGTGATTCGCCTGCCCGGCCGCGGTGAGAGCTGCGGTCGCGTAGCCGGTCTGCGAGCCGACAAACGTGAAGGTGTCAGCCCTGTTTGTCAAGAGCGTGTACAGCGGGTCGCGGTAGCCGCCGTTGACCGGGACTCCGAGCGTGATCGAATCGCCCATGGCATAACTTTGCCTAAGCCCGCAGCCTGTGCGGTTTGCGGGGCCTGCCATACGACGGCCGCAACAAAGCCGGAGAGGAGGCGCATGCTGACACAGTGCCAGTTGAGTGTTTTAACTATTTTTTTCATATCGTGGCTATTTCACTACAGTTTGACCGTTCCCAGTCTGCGTGCAAAAAAGTTATCAAGTGTACTCCACAGAGTCAACCTAAAGTCGCGGGCGCATCCCCGTTTCATTCGCGGATACATATCCGATGCGTTCCCGGAAAAAATACAGTATGCTTAGTGGTATGGATAAGGTGCAAGAGGCCTATGAAGCGCTCCGTGAGCGGGTGCTGGCACTGCGCGATAAGGAGACGGGCGTCTGGACGGGCGAGCTCGCGCCCAGCGCGCTGGGCACTGCGCTGGCTGCGGTGGCGCTGGAGACGGGTGAAGCGCCAGACCGGGCGCTTGCCGAGTCAGGCGCGTCGTGGCTTGCCGCGCACGCGAACGCTGACGGCGGCTGGGGCGACACGCCGGACAGTGTCTCAAACCTGAGCACCACGCTGATCGCTGCGGCCGCGGTGCGGCGGATGCTGCGAGTGAGGAGTGAGGAGTTAGGAGTTAGGAGTTGGGGCGGGATTCCCGGTGAGCGGATACTGGAAACTCGGGGTGTGGAAGCGTTGCAGAGGGCGGAGGCGTGGATCACGGCGCGGGCGGGGTCGATGGAGTCAGGAGCGATTGCGCAGGCGCTGGGCAAGGTGTACGGAGAGGACCGCACGTTCGCGGTGCCGATTCTGGCCTATCTGGCGATGTGCGGGGACAACGGGCGCGCATGGCTGAGCGTGCCGCCGCTGCCCTTCCTGCTGGCGCTGCTGCCGCACTGGCTTTACCGTTTTTGCAGGCTGCAAGTCGTGAGCTATGCGCTGCCCCTCGTGATTCGCCTGCCCGGCCGCGGTGAGAGCTGCGGTCGCGTAGCCGGTCTGCGAGCCGACAAACGTGAAGGTGTCAGCCCTGTTTGTCAAGAGCGTGTACAGCGGGTCGCGGTAGCCGCCGTTGACCGGGACTCCGAGCGTGATCGAATCGCCCATGGCATAACTTTGCCTAAGCCCGCAGCCTGTGCGGTTTGCGGGGCCTGCCATACGACGGCCGCAACAAAGCCGGAGAGGAGGCGCATGCTGACACAGTGCCAGTTGAGTGTTTTAACTATTTTTTTCATATCGTGGCTATTTCACTACAGTTTGACCGTTCCCAGTCTGCGTGCAAAAAAGTTATCAAGTGTACTCCACAGAGTCAACCTAAAGTCGCGGGCGCATCCCCGTTTCATTCGCGGATACATATCCGATGCGTTCCCGGAAAAAATACAGTATGCTTAGTGGTATGGATAAGGTGCAAGAGGCCTATGAAGCGCTCCGTGAGCGGGTGCTGGCACTGCGCGATAAGGAGACGGGCGTCTGGACGGGCGAGCTCGCGCCCAGCGCGCTGGGCACTGCGCTGGCTGCGGTGGCGCTGGAGACGGGTGAAGCGCCAGACCGGGCGCTTGCCGAGTCAGGCGCGTCGTGGCTTGCCGCGCACGCGAACGCTGACGGCGGCTGGGGCGACACGCCGGACAGTGTCTCAAACCTGAGCACCACGCTGATCGCTGCGGCCGCGGTGCGGCGGATGCTGCGAGTGAGGAGTGAGGAGTTAGGAGTTAGGAGTTGGGGCGGGATTCCCGGTGAGCGGATACTGGAAACTCGGGGTGTGGAAGCGTTGCAGAGGGCGGAGGCGTGGATCACGGCGCGGGCGGGGTCGATGGAGTCAGGAGCGATTGCGCAGGCGCTGGGCAAGGTGTACGGAGAGGACCGCACGTTCGCGGTGCCGATTCTGGCCTATCTGGCGATGTGCGGGGACAACGGGCGCGCATGGCTGAGCGTGCCGCCGCTGCCCTTCCTGCTGGCGCTGCTGCCGCACTGGCTTTACCGTTTTTGCAGGCTGCAAGTCGTGAGCTATGCGCTGCCCGCGCTGATCGCCGTGGGCCTGTGCCGCCATGCGCGTGTGGCGCGGGCGCGCGGCAGATGCGCGTGGGGGCGGCTGTTTGCGGGGCCGCTGCTCAAAAAACTGGCTGCGCTGCAACCTGCTCACGGCGGGTATTTGGACGCGATTCCGCTGACCGCGTTCGTGTGCCTGTCTCTGCGGCACGCGGGTTATGGGGAACACCCGGTGGCAAAAAAAGGGCTGGCTTTTTTGAGACAGGCCGCGCGGTGCGACGGAAGCTGGGCGATCGATTCGAATTTGCGCACCTGGGTGACCTCTCTCGCGGCGCGGGCCACATGTGGCGAGGCTGCTCGCGAGGGCGCTCCACGCTCATGGAATGCGCCTGGAGGGCGAGCGTCCTCGCGAGTTGAGGCACTGGAGCATGAGCGCGTTGCGGCGTGGCTGGTGGCGGTGCAACTGAAGACAAAGCACCCGTTCACGGGCGCGCAGCCGGGCGGGTGGGCGTGGACCTGTCTCTT
>CAYSXF010000635.1:0-3615 GCA_964434815.1 uncultured Lentisphaeraceae bacterium | reverse complement strand
CGCCGTAGACGAAGCCGGTGCAGGCCGCGCTGATGTCCAGCACGCCCGCGTTGACCGCCCCGATCTCTTTCTGAACCAGGCAAGCTACGGAGGGATAGACCGTGTCCGGCGTCGACGTCCCGACCAAGATGAGATCGATCTGGTCGGCCGGAACCCCGGACATCTTCAACGCGTCCAAGGCGGCGCGCGTCGCCAGGTGCGAGGTCCACTCACCCTCGGCTGCGATCCGGCGCTCTTTGATACCGACGCGCTTGGTGATCCAGTCGTCGCTGGTCTCGACCATCTTTTCAAGATCCGCGTTGGTCAAACGCTTCTCCGGAAGGGCTTTCCCGACGCCCGAAATTCTAGCCGTTAGGGTCTGTTTGCTCATTCACTCTTCCCAAAACAAGGTTTCGATTCGAAGTTCAAGGAGAAGAGTATATAATATTCCGATGAACGCAACAACAGCGCGTTTTTGCGGTTGGGGAAAAGAATGGGGTCAAGAGTCAATGGTCAGCGGCGGCGGACGTCAAGGGGATGCGGGTCGCAGTTGGACTTTCCGGACTTTTGAGACTGAAGAGACCGGAGCAGGAAAGGACGGGGGACGATGAGAGACGGGCTGTTAGCGGCGCTGGTGATAACGGCATGGGTGCTCGAGACGGGCGCTGACGGCCTGCAGGTAGGGACGCCTCCCCGAGGCGTCCTCGGACGTTTCGGGGAAACGTCCCTGCCGGCCGGAGCCGAGGCGGACCGGCTGGCGCACGTCGACGCGGAGGGCGTGCTGCGCTGGGCCGACAACTCCGGTGAGGTTGCGCTCCTGGGCGTGAACTACTACGCGCCCTTCACCGTCGACTACGCCGAGATCGGACGGCTCGGCCTCGACCACCGGCAGGTGATCCGAGACGACGTGGCGCATTTCCGCCGGCTTGGCCTCGGCTGCATCCGCCTCCACTGTTTCGACCGCGAATTCAGCGACGCGGAAGGCAACTTCATCGACAATCGCCACGTGGAACTGCTCGACTTCCTGATCGACGAGTGCCGCCGCAGCGGCATCTACACCGTGCTTACGCCGATCGCCTGGTGGGGCGGCAGCTATGCGCCGGGCTCGACCCACGGCTTCTCGGACCGCTACGACATGCCCCAGATGACCACCGACCGGCAGGCATGGGCGCTCCAGGCGCGGTTTCTGAAGCAGTTCGCGGAACACGTCAACCGCTATACCGGCAAGCGCTACGCCGACGACCCCGCTATCCTGGCGTTCGAGTGCATCAACGAGCCGCTCTATCCGAAAGGCACGCCCGACAGCCTGGTCACCGAGTACATCGACACGCTGGCTGACGCGCTGCGGGCGAGCGGCACCACGAAGCCGATCTACTATAACTCCTGGCAGGGGCGCAACGCGGCGGCGGGCGCGGCGCACATCGAAGGCGTCACCGGCTCCAACTACCCAACCGGACTCGCCTCGGGCCGTGCGCTGAAAGGCCCCCAGCTCAACCGCGCGCGAGGCTCTTCGCTCCAGCCGGATGCGGCCATCGCCCGCAAATCTCGCATGATTTACGAGTTCGATGCGGCGGACGTGCCGGGCTCGCACATGTATCCGTCCATGGCGAAATTCTTCCGGTCCGAAGGTGTTCAGGTGGCCGCCCAGTTCCAGTACGACCCGCTGCCGCTCGCGCCGGAGAACCGCAACTGGATGACGCATCACCTGAATCTCGTCTACACGCCGGGCAAGGCGCTTTCGCTGGCGATAGCCGCGGAGGTCTTCAAGCGCGTGCCGCGCGGCGCGCCGTTCGGCATCCTGCCTGCCGCCGCTGATTTTCCGCCTTTCCGCAGCTCGTCCGAGGCTGACCTCTCTGAAATGGTGACGGCCGAGGCCTACCTGACCAGCAACGCGACCGACACGCAGCCGCCGAAACCGGGCGAGCTCACGCGCGTGTGGGGCTGCGGCAGCTCGCCGGTGGTCGCCACGGGCGGCAGCGGCGCATACTTTCTCGACCGCGCCGCACCGGGCGTGTGGCGGCTCCAGCTCTATCCCGATGTGTTCACCGTGGCTGACCCGTATTCGGGAACCGGCGAGACGAAGGTTAGGGGGATTTCCGGGGCACGCGCAATGACGTTGCGTCTTCCGGATCTGGGCGATGCGTTCGCCGTGTATCCGTTCAATGGGCAGACTGCAGGCGAGCGTCTGGCGAAAGCCAAAAAAGGCTCGTTTGCGGTGTCGCCCGGCGATTACCTGCTCTCGCGCAAGAGCGGTCTGCCGAAAGAGTCTGTGCTAAAGCTCGTGGCAGAAGTTGCGCCGCGCTACGCAGCCCCGCAGGCCGACGCGGGCACGGAGCCGCTGTTGCGGGCCGAGGTGCCTGCGCAGTGGCGGGCGGGGTATCCGCTCGTCCTGCGGGCCGAAGCGGTCTATGCCACGAACGTCACAGCGCGGCTCACGCTTGCTGACGGTACCGTTCGAACCGTTCCCATGAGTCCGACGAATGGAACCGGATACGTGGCGCAAATGCCGGGCGAGGTGCTGACACCCGGGATCTGGCGCGTGACGTTCCGTGCGACGGGTGCCGGGGGCGTGACCGAATACCCGGCCGCCAAGACGCTCGACATCCGCTGGTTTCCGGTTCCGGGCACTGCGGTGCCTTTGCTGAGGGTGCCGGAAAAGACGGACGCCTCAGCGGGATTTGATTTCGTTAAGCACGGTGTCCGCACGGCGGAAGTGACCGTGGTTGAAGGACGGTTGCCCGGTTCGCGAGCGTTGCATCTGAAAGTCGAGGGAGTCGGCGAAAACTCGGTGGCGGGGTACACGCTTCCGTTCCCCCCAGGCGCAGGCGCGCTCGACGCGGCCCATGCGGGGCTCCGCATCGTCGCGCGCGGCGGCGCGAACGGAGCGAAAATCGAACTCGGCTTCCGCATGAAGAATGGTCAGGGGCTTGGCTGCAACCCACGCATCGGCGCGGGCTGGAGCGAGACCGTGGTGCCCGTGACCGAGCTGAGTCCGCTGTGGGGCCTGCCGTCGGCCAAGGCGTTCCGCTGGCAGGACGTCGCGCACGTCAGCGTGCTCACCGGCGCGTGGCTGCTGAAGCAGGAGGGGGTTGACCGGCAGGTGGCCGACCTCGAATCCGTGGAGTGGGTGCGGCTCGAGCCGGCGCTGCCGTTGACTGTCGTGGACGGAGCGATGGCCTGGAGCCTGTTCGACGCCGAGGCGTGGCTGCGCGCGCCCGTTTGGTTCAACGAATTTCATCGCTGGCGCGTGACCGACGGTCTGGGGCACACGGCGGTGCATCTCGGCGTGGACAGCTTCGGCGGAACGCACGAGAGCGTGTCGCTGCGCGTGCCGTGCATCGCGCCGCCGCCTGTCGGTAGGGACGGTTCACCGAACTGTCCGCGGCCGCCTCGGGGAAGCGGCCCTACCGCGGATGACGGAGAGCGCGCCGTGCTGACCGTTCGCGTGCGCGCGGCGTGCCCGCGCACGACGGCCTTTGAGCTGGTGCTGATCGAGTCCGGCGGTGTGCCGTGGGGCACCAATGTGCCGCTGTCGGCCGAGTGGCAGACGGTCCGTATTCCGGTCAGCAGCCTCAGGCTCTTCACGCAGTGGGGCAAGGAGTACGCCGCGCTGGCCGGACCGCACCTGCGGCTGTC
>CAYSXF010000634.1:0-3617 GCA_964434815.1 uncultured Lentisphaeraceae bacterium | reverse complement strand
ACACACGCCCGAGTCGCTCGTCCTGAGCGACGACGGCAAAACGCTCTACTATTGCAACCGCTTCTCCCGCGCCGACCAGAAGGACATCCATGCGTTGGATGTGGCGACGGGGAAGGTCAAATGTTCCGCCAAGGCGATCCGCGAGCCGGCCACGATGCGCCTTTCAAAGGATGGGAAAACGCTCTGGGTCGGCAACGCCCTGCCTCTCATGCCGGCCAACAGCCAGCACGTGTACGCGTCGCTCTGCGTCTACGACAGCGCGACGCTGGAGAAGGTCGCGACACTGGATCTGCCGGGGGGCTCCTTCAGCGTGCGCGACTCCGCGATGAGCGCCGACGGGAAATATTACTTCGTCTCCCATTCCGTCGGCCGCTTCACGGTGCCGACCACCCATTTGGACCGCGGCTGGATCAACACCAGCGCAGTCTCCTTGTTCGACGTCGCGTCGCGAAAGTATGTGAACACGGTTCTGCTCGACGACACCGTGCGGGGCGCGGCCAACCCGTGGGGCCTCGCGGTCGACGGGAAGGACGAGTGGCTGTGCGTGAACGCTTCCGGCACGCATGAGCTGATCGTTGTCAATCTCAAGGAGATGATGAAGCGCTTGGCTGCGGCAGCCAACCCCAAAGAGGTTGTGAACGATCTCAGCTTCCTGTACGGCATCAAGACCCGCATCCCGCTCGAGGGGCAGGGCGCGCGGGCGCTGACGGTCGTCGGCAACAAGGTCTACAGCGCGATGCGTTTCGCGGACAGCCTCAACTTGGTCGAGCTGTGGGAGGACGGCCCCGGCGCGGCGGTCGCTCTGCCGCTCGGCCCGGCCCGGGCGCTCAGCCTCGTCCGCAAAGGCGAGCTGGCGTTCCACGACGCGACGCGCTGCTATCAGCACTGGCTGAGCTGCGACAGTTGCCACCCCGATACGCGGTCAGACGGGACGAACTGGGATTTGTTGAACGACGGAATCGGCAACCCCAAGCAGTCGCGCAGCATGCTCTACTCGCACAAGACCTCTCCAGTGATGATCACGGGGGTCCGGGCTTCGGCCGAGGTCGCGGTCTCGAAAGGGTTCACGATGATCCAGTTCCACGAGATCCCCGCGGACGACATGGACAGCGTAAACGACTATCTGAAATCTCTGACGCCCGTGCCCAGCCCTTACCTGAAGCCGGACGGAACCTTGACCGACTCGGCGCTGCGCGGCAAGGTGCTTTTCGAGGGCAAGGCGGCGTGCGTCAAATGCCACACGCCACCCTACTACGGCGACAAGAAGAAGAACGTGCTCGGCCTCGGCTCGGACAGCGAGCGCGACCGCGCGTTCGTCACGCCCATTCTGATCGAAGCCTGGCGGACCGCACCCTACATGTACGACGGCCGCGCGGTGACGATCCAAGAGGTCATCACCACCGACAATAAGAACAACAGGCACGGGAACACCAAAGACCTGACCCCGCAAGAGGTCGAGGATCTCGCCGACTATGTGAACTCGCTGTAAAGGAGGGCCGGTGAGCGAATACCAGTATTACGAGTGGCAGACCGTGGATCGGCTGTTGACGGAGACTGAGCAGACGGCGGTCGGTAAACTATCGAGCCACATCGAGGTGTCGTCCAGCCGAGCGGTCGTGACCTACTCATATGGCGACTTCAAGCATGACCCGCGAAACGTTCTGGCGCGGTTTTTTGATGCGCACCTTTATCTGGCGAACTGGGGTAGCCGACGGCTTCTGTTTCGTTTCCCGCCAGGACTCGTGAGCAGGGACGCCATCGAACCGTACTGTGTCTCGGACCGAATCACGTTCGCGACGGTCAGCGGATTCGAAGTCCTTAGTATGGATCTGAGCGAGGCGGAAGGCGGTGACTGGATCGAGGGTAAGGGCTCGCTGTCCGGACTGCTCGTACTGAGGAACGACCTCATTCAAGGCGACTGCCGAGCGCTGTATCTGGCTTGGCTGAAGGCGATGTCGGTACAGGACGGTTATCAGCCGCGTGAACGGAAGTCGGGCGAATCGAAGCCGCCTGTTCCGGCAGGGCTGAAGCAGCTCTCCCCGGCTCTCAAGTTCTTTGTGAAGCAATTCGACGTTCCAGTGTGTCTTGTCGAGGCGGCGGCCGAGCACAGCGCAGAATTGGTAGAACCCATAGAAACGGATTTCCGACCGTTGGTCGCGCAGCTTACACGCGACGAGTGTGACGGGTTCCTCTGTCGGTTTGCGCGGGGCGATACAGCCGCCGGAGCCGAACTCAAGAGAAGGCTGCTGTCGCTAGTGCCGCGCCCTACGGCCGCGCCCGAAGAGCGTCTCACCTTTGACGAACTGATGAAGCGTGCCGAAGCGATCGAGGCGGACCGCAAAGAACGCCGGAAGCAGGAGACGCGCAGGAAACATGAGGCCGAGATGAAAGACTTGGCCGGACGCGAGTCGGACATCTGGCGGCAAGTCGTGGAGCGCGTTGACACTAAGCAGTCGAAGGGCTACGACGATGCCGTTCTATTGCTGAAAAAGTTGGCGCAATTGGCCGAGTTCCAGAGTTCGCAGGGCGATTTCCGTCAGCGCTTGAACGACCTCTGCGACCGGTACAAGCGGTTGTCGGGCTTCAGGTCGCGCATTCAAAAGGCGAAACTGGTTAAATGACCTGGCAACCCTGAGCGGATCGAACCAAGGAGACTGGACATGAGTAGCGACATCATGGTTCCGATGGAACGGATCGAACGGGCCATCTATCTCATTCGGGGACAGAAGGTCATGCTAGATAGGGACTTGGCCGCACTTTACGAGGTAGAGACCAAGAGGCTGAAGGAGCAAGTGCGTAGAAACATCGACCGATTTCCGGAAGACTTCATGTTTGTCCTCACGACGGAGGAGTTTGCCAATTGGAGGTCGCAATTTGCGACCTCCAATTCCGACCGTATGGGTCTCCGTCATGCCCCCATGGCCTTCACCGAACAGGGCGTGGCGATGCTGTCGACCGTGCTGAACAGCAAGCGTGCCATCGACGCCAACATCGCGATCATGCGCACCTTCGTGAAACTTCGGCAGATGCTGGATACGCACGCCAAGCTCGCTCAGAAGCTGGCCGAACTGGAGTCCAAGTACGATGGGCAGTTCCGCGTGGTCTTCGAAGTGCTGAACGAACTCATGGCCGCACCGGAGCCCACGCGCAAGCCGATCGGCTTCAGTGTGAAAGAGCGGCGGGCGAGGTACTCGACGCGGAAGAAGAGGGCGGCAGTGACCGATTGATGCTAGAGGAGACCTATGAGCCGCTTGCCGATAACCGTCCACTACAAGGAGTATCGGAAATTCGAAAATCTTTCGCGGATAGACGACTGGAAAGAGGCGCACCGGCATTATTGAGCACACCGGGGATTTCGGTTGTCAGCGTCCCGAGATCGTCTTCAGTCGTTCGCTCACGAGCGCCTCGAACGTTGGCTCAGCCCGCAATGTGCCCGCCTCAAGGCGTTCGAAATCGCCCATGAATCCGTATTTCCGACCGTGTTCGGCGCGCACCCGCGAGACGGTCGTAAGCCATTCGGACTCCATGCCCGCCTTGCGGTAGAGTGCTCGCGCATTCTTGAAGTTCTTCAAGGCCTGTCTCTTATACACATCTCCGAGCCCACGAGACAGGCAGAA
>CAYSXF010000633.1:0-3620 GCA_964434815.1 uncultured Lentisphaeraceae bacterium | reverse complement strand
TCTCTATTCGTCGGCAGCGTCAGATGTGTATAAGAGACAGACTGACGGTGCTGACCTTGGCGACTCTGCCCGCAGAGTGGAGACCGTTCCTGCAGGAGCGCCCGACCTTCACCGCGACGCTCCTCGAGGCCCGCGAAACGCTCAGGCGGAACGGACGCACGTGCCCGCCTGCGGTCATCAACCTGTTTGCGATGAATCTGGCGGCCCGGTTTCCGGACGCGTGCAAGAACTACGCCCGGCTGTACAGCCAGGCACCGGCGCTCTTCGTGACGATTCCGGATCTGGGCGCGCTGAAAGGTGCGATGGAGAGCCAGGTGACACGCCTGATCGAATACATGCCGCTGACCGACGCGCAGTGGGCGCGCTGTACGGCGGACGAGCGGAAACGGTGGCAGGCGATCAAGGCGTGGGCCGACCGCATGGCCGCGCGCATCCCGGCGGGCGGGGAAGCTTTGGGCGCGGTGCTGCTCGACGCCGTGGCGGCCGACTGGCCGGTTGTGCCGGAGCGCCCGTCGGTGTCCGAACCGGTCGCGCCGTACGCGGTGCCCTCCACGCCAGCCGTGCGGACCTACACGAAGGAAGAGGCACGCGCGGAGATCGAGCGCGACTGGTTGTTTCAGGCCGGCGACAAACCCGACCTGGCGCGGGAGATCAGCCGAACGCGCGCGCTGGCGGCACGCCTCTGTCTGCCTGCAGATGCGCTGGACAGCGTGGCAGCCGAGGCGGCGAAGGTGCCGCTATCCGCAGAGAAGACGAAAGAGCTGTACCTCGCGGTGCGGCGCGTCAAGCGCGGGTTGATGCTGGGGAACCCGGTCGTCAACTTCACCCAGCTCCTGCTGGTGGACATGCCGTATCCGGCGGGCCGGGAGTGGCAGCACGAGACGCGTCACCGGCTGGGCTACATGGCGGTGCCGGGCGGGCAGTTGCTCGTGGTCGACGGGCTGTCGCTGGGCGGCCAGGTGCGTCGGCTGATGCCGCAGGCGCCGCTGCACGGCAGTTTCTGGCGGCCCGATCTCTCGTTCGATGGCCGGCGCGTGCTGTTCTGCTTCAAGCCGCACAACGAGAAAGCATTCCACATCTACGAAATGAATCTGGACGGCACGGGGCTGCGGCAGCTTACGTCGGGGATCTTCGACGACTTCGATCCCGTGTATCTGCCCGACGGCAAACACTATGCCTTCTCGTCCACGCGCGGCCACACCTACGTGCGCTGCATGCCGCCGACCAACGCCTTCAACCTGATGCGCGGAGCGCTCGATGGCGGAGACCTCTACTTCATCTCCGCGAACAACGAGCCGGACTATCTGCCATCGGTGATGAACGACGGGAGGCTCGTCTACACGCGCTGGGAGTACACCGACAAGCCGCTGTGGCGGTGTCAGAGCCTCTGGACGGTGAACCCGGACGGCACGCAGCCCAACACCTTCTGGGGTAACCAGTCGGTCTGGCCGGATCTGCTGAAAGACGCGCGGGCGATCCCCAACAGCCGCCGCGTGATGTTCACGGGCAGCGCGCACCACAACTGGTTCTCGGGCAGCATCGGCATCGTCGATCCGGACAAGGGCGCCAACTTCCCGAACGGCCTGGCCAAGGTGACGGCTGAACTCGCCTGGCCGGAGAGCGGCAACGGTCCGTCCGATCCTGTCGAGTCGCCCGACTATCAGGCCTATGGCAAGGTTGACGCTTACCAGACTCCTTACCCGCTGAGCGAAAAGGACTTTCTGGTTTCGGCGCGCCGGGATGGAAAATTCGTCCTGTATCTGATGGACACGGACGGGAACCGCGAGCTGGTTTACGAAGGCGCCAACAATATTTTTCACGCCCTGCCGATCCAGGCGCGGGCCACGCCGCCCGCCCTGCCAGACCGCGTCAAATGGCCCACGATGGCGGAACGGCTGGAGCCTGAAGGCGGGTCGATCTACAGTGTGAACGTCTATCAGGGCGCGCCGCCGGAGCTGAGAGGCAAGGCGAAATTCCTGCGCGTGCTGCACATCGAGCAGAAGACCTACACCTACTGGAGCAGGCGCCCGGCGCTTTCAACCGGGCCCGTGGTTTCGCTCTTGCAGTCCGACGGCGTCAAGCGTGTTCTCGGGACGGTGCCGATCCAGCCTGACGGGTCGTGCTGGTTCCAGGCCCCGACAGGCGTGGCGCTGCACTTCCAACTGCTGGACGAAGACCACCGCGCGCTCCAGACCATGCGTAGTTTCGTCAATGTCATGCCGGGCGAGAGCCGGGGGTGCCAGGGCTGTCACGAGCAGCACAGCCGCGCGCCGCAACTGGGCAAGGGGCCGGCAACTGCGGTCAAGAATGCTCCGGACACGATTACGCAAGTGCCGTGGGCTTACGATGCAGGGTTCACCGTCGCGCCGAAGGGCTGCGCGACGCTTGCGCAGGCGCTCGAAAGCGGCCTGCGGGCAGCGGCGCAGGCCGATGCGCTGAAAGTCGCCCATAACGCCCGGTTCGGCACATCGGTGAGTTACCTCAAGGACGTGCAGCCCGTGCTTGACCGGTATTGCGGCAAGTGCCACGAGGGCGAGGGCGAGGCGCGCAAGACGTTCGACCTGACGCTGCGCGGGTACGAGCCGTATACCACGCTGATCGGCAGACCGGGCTGGGGCAGGACGAATGCGGTTCCGGAGAACCCGCCGCCGGGCTATGACATGGCCGGGACTCTGAAGGTCGAAAACTACAGCACAATCGATCCGGCCGCCTATCGCACGCCTGAGCCGATGACGCGGCTTTCGTTCAAGAGCAAACTGGTGGAGCGGGCCGCGGACGGCAAGCACCACGGGGTGAAGGTCGATCCGTACAGCCTGTTGCGCCTGATTCTCTGGGTTGATACGATGTGTCCGTATCTTTCGGATGAGGACATACGGGCCGAAGATGATCCGCAGTTCCAAGGCAGCGACTGGCTGGCGATCAAGCCGCGTCTGAAAAGCGCGCCGGTGCTGATCCGGCCGGGGCCGTTCCATGTGGATGCGCCGGGGATTGAGTGAGGACGCCCGACCTGCGACCCCCGACGCCCGGGCGCTTCACCGGGAGTCGAGCGTCGGGCGTCGGGTGTCGCCAAAAAAGAGGACGTCAGGAGAAAATTGGGATGATCAAACAAATGCTATTATTTCTGCCACTCGCCTGTCTGGCGGGTACGGTCCAAGTGCCCGGAACGTGGCCGCACCTGCCGCAGAAGGCAGAGGCTGTCTCCGCTCTGACGCTGCCGCCCGCTGTGCCGTGCGAGTGGTCTGGCCAAATGTCTGCGCTCGCACAGGCGGAGCTGAGCGCGGCAGACGGAGCACGAGTGACGGAGCTGAAGGATCTGCCCGGTGTGAGGATCGAGGGTGGCGCGGTCTCGCTGGTCTACGGTGCGCAGAGCGAAGCAGCCGGGTTCGTGCGGATGGCCGCTCCGCCGGTGAGCGGCATGGAATGGCGCGGCTCAACCTATTGGACCGGCGGCGAGCCGTGGGCACGCATTGGCAAAGACTGGATGCACCCCGGCGAAGCTTCGGACGTGGCGCGCGTGTTCGTCGCGCCAGCGGACGGGCGCGTGTCAGTTTCGGGCACAGTCAAGAAACTGCACCTCGACGGCGACGGCGTGAAGGTGTCGGTTCTGCACAACACGCAAG
>CAYSXF010000632.1:0-3622 GCA_964434815.1 uncultured Lentisphaeraceae bacterium | reverse complement strand
GGTTCACTGATCTATTCCGCCTCCGGCACGCAGACCTTGCTGGCCAACAACAGCTACAGCGGCGCAACGCTGGTGAACTCCGGCGCGCTGATCGGCCGCGCGCCCGGCTCCTGCCACAACAGCGTCATCACCGTGGCGGCCGGCGCCACCAACGGGGTCATGGCCTTCGCGTACGGGGGGCTTCAGTGGACGTGCGCGGGATTGACCTACACGGGCGGCGTCGCAGTCCTCGACTTCGACTTGGCCTCGACCCGCGTCTCGACGGCGGTTCCGCCTTTGCAGATCAACGGCGACCTGACCAACAACGCCTCCGTGAGCATCACTGTGCGAAACGGCCTCTGGCCTGCCGTGGGCACCTACCCTCTGGTCAGCTACACCGGTAGCCTGAGCGGTTCAGGCTCCTTCACGCTGGCCGTACTGCCGCCGGGCGTCTCCGCCACGCTGGTCAACAACACGGGGGCCAAGCGGCTTGACCTCAGCGTCACGGCAGTGCCGGCCGTCAGCCAGCCGCTGAGCACTTGGACCAACCTGGTGAGCGGCAATGCGGGCGGCACGTGGGGAACCGCGGCCAACTGGTCGGGCGGCGTGCCCAATGCCACGGATGCTGTCGCGGACTTCAGCACGCTGAACATCACCGCCGATTCCTATGTCAACAACGATGCGGCCCGCACGGTCGGCACTCTGCGTTTCGCAGACGCGACCGCGGCGGACCACAGCTGGGTTCTGACCAATGCCGCGCTGACGCTGGCGTCGAGCGTGGGCCAGCCGGTCATCACCGTGAGCAACCAGACAGCCACCCTTCAAGCGGGCGTGCTGGGCACCCAGGGCTTTTACAAAGACGGCGCAGGCACGCTGACTTTGGCAGGCCGGATGACCAACAACTTCAGCGGCCCGATCATCCTGAGAGAAGGCGTCTTGAACATCGTCAGCGGTAACTCGATCTCGAACACGACGGGAGCGATCACGGTGGCAGCCGGCGCGGCTATGACCATCAGCGATTACACGACAGCCAATGTGACGAACTCGATTTTCTTGAGCGGTAGCGGGAACGGCACGTATGGCGCCTTGGATGTGTGGCAGAATCAGACGCTTACCGGCCCGATCACGCTGTTGACGGATGTGCGGATCACCGTTAAGGATAACTGCTGGATGAGGGGAGCGATCACGGCGGGAAACAAGAACCTGCTCCTGTTCCAGCCGGGCGTCTATTCATGGGCCACCCGTTTCTATGGCGGCATCAACCTGGGCACTGGCGCGCTGACGCTCGACAGCGTTTACACGCCAATCTTTGGCAACGGCTACGAGTTTGAGTTGGATGCGGCTAACCTGTACTCAGGCGGCACGGTGCTGACCAACTACGCGGCGGTTCGGCTGGGCAATGCGGGCGCGCTGGGGAGCGGCGGGGTGACGTTGTATCCGAACACCCGGCTGGAACTGAACACCTACAGTCCCACGATCGGCGGGCTGAGCGGCACGGGAGGAAGCATCACTGACCCCGGCGCGGCGGGCACCAGCACGCTGACTGTGGCGCAGGCCGTAGACACCATCTATGCCGGCGTGATCAGCAACGGCGCGAGCCGCGTGCTCGCTCTCGTCAAGAGCGGAGTCGGCGCGCTGACGCTGGCGGGAACGAACACCTATACGGGGTCGACTACGGTTTCCGGCGGAGCACTCTGCGTAAGCGGTTCGCTCAGCAACACGGCGGTGACGGTCGCCGCAAACGCGGTGTTCAGCGCGGGCGTGAAGGATGGCGTGGGGCGGGCGAGCCTCGGGGGGACGCTCACCTTCCAAGACAGCAGCCGTTTGGTGGTGGATGTGTCCTCCGGCACAGCAGACAAGGTGTCCGTCAGCGGCAACGTGATCATCGGAAGTAACGTGCAACTGCAACTCAGCGGCGACCAGACGAAAGGCATGAACCAGATCGTGGTCGAGTCCACGGGAGGCTCGATTTCGGGCGACTTCGTTCTCGTCGGCGGGGCGACGAAAGCCGTCACGCTGACAAAAGTGGGGAGTGCCGTTTGGCTGAAAATTCCGCCCAAGGGAACGCTCTTCCGCGTTTACTGACAAGGTGTTGGCCCGAAAATGTGCTATTTTGGGTTCTCCTTGGCTGGGGTGTTCGGTGAGCGACAAACGCTAGACTGGGATTGCCCAGCGTAAAGAAGTTATCTTTCAGTTGTGCTGTTGCAGATGCGCAAGAAACGTGTTGTAAGAAACGGGAGCAGATGAACATGGCGGATCTCTTCACGCCGCTCAAGATCCGAAGTGTTTCCCTCAGAAACCGCATTGGCGTGAGTCCGATGTGCCAGTATTCGAGCCAGGACGGGTTCGCGACAGACTGGCACCTTGTTCATCTGGGCAGCCGTGCGGTTGGCGGGGCCGGTCTGGTCATGACGGAAGCGGCCGCAGTGTCGCCTGATGGACGCATCTCTCCTCAGGACCTCGGGATATGGGCGGACTCGCATGTGGAGGGTCTGGCCCGGTGTGCGAGGTTCATTCACGAGCGAGGTGCTGTCGCCGGTATCCAGCTTGCGCATGCGGGCCGTAAAGCCAGCACGCCGCCGCCCTGGGAGCCGGGCCAGGTGCTGTCGGAGAAGGATGGCGGGTGGCGCCCTGTCTGGGCGCCTAGCGCGATTCCGTTCAGTCCGGGTGCTGCGGTTCCGCACGCCCTCAGCGTGCAGCAAATCCGTGAAATTGCTGTCGTGTTTTCGCAAGCGGCCAAGCGGGCTCAGGAAGCCGGGTTCCGCGTGGTCGAGCTCCATGCGGCACACGGCTATCTGTTGCATGAGTTTCTGTCGCCATTGAGCAATCATCGTTTAGACGAGTACGGTGGGTCATTTGAGAATCGGACGCGCATCGTTCGAGAAGTCGTGGTGGCTGTCCGGCAGGTGTGGCCGACGGACCTGCCTCTGTTCGTGCGCATTTCCGCCACGGACTGGGTCGACGGCGGCTGGGATGTGAATCAGTCTGTGGACCTCGCGCGCCAATTAAAGCCGCTTGGAGTCGATCTGGTGGACTGTTCGTCAGGTGCGTTGGTGCCCGGCGTCAGCATTCCCGTTGCGCCAGGATACCAGGTGCCGTTTGCTGAACGCATTCGGCAGGAGGCGGAAATTGCAACGGCCGCCGTGGGGCTTATATGTGAGCCCGCGCATGCTGCGGAAATTATACAAAAGGGGCAAGCGGATCTTGTCTTGCTCGCCCGACAGATGCTGCGCGATCCCTATTGGCCGCAACACGCGGCCCGGCAGCTTGGTGCCGCCGTGCCATGTCCGATTCAATACAGGCGGGCAGCGGAATAACCCAATATTGATTAGAGATGTAGACTCACAGTGGGGGTTTCACCCCATAGTCAGAAATCATCCGATCGCTGAAGATACGCCCAACAGACGAAAACAATCGGCCGAATCGTTTTCGGCAACGAGGAGGTTCTATGAACAAGGCGAAAGATCCGGTTGTCAAGCGAGTCAAGATGGGACTGGCGATTGCGATGTTGACCGCCGTGGCGGGATGTTGGGGTTACGTCGACGAAGGTTACGTGGGCGGAGGTTACGGCGGCGCAGTGGTGGTGCCGTCTCCCGATGTGTTTTTCTTTGGCGGCTATGAGAGGGGGCGCGACGTACATGAG
>CAYSXF010000631.1:0-3631 GCA_964434815.1 uncultured Lentisphaeraceae bacterium | reverse complement strand
GATTTCTGCCTGTCTCGTGGGCTCGGAGATGTGTATAAGAGACAGTCTCAATACGGACGCGCTTATCCGGCAAGCCTCCGATGCTTTTGAAATGGCCAACGGCCGGAAGCCCGAGACCGATGAGGATTGGAGCGAGGCATCCCAACTCGCCGGTGCTCCGGACGGCGAGGGCAGTGCCGGCGCGGCCGACCCCGCGCGGCCGACGGTGAACGGTGACGGCACCGTCGATGTGAAGTCCGCTCTCGAAGATTTCAGTTACAACACGGTCGCCGGCATGGACCCGGCGGTGGCCGACGCTTTGGCAAAGTCGCTTGGCGGCCCCGACGCGGTTGGTTCTCTGACGGGCGCCGCCAAGGACTTCATGGAGGCCTATGCCGGGCGGGATGACCAGGCGGAACATCAGGACGAGCCCGACGACGACCCCGCTATCCACGCCCGCGCTTTGGAGATGGTGCAGGGCGAGGGGCCAGACGCTGAGCCGCCTTCATTCGATGATCTCACGGCGGTCTTTAACTTTGATTTAGAGAATTGCAAGACTCCCCAGGACCGGCTTGACGCGCTCAACGAGTACCGGGCCTCTCTCGCCGCCGGTCAGATGATGTGGGATAACGCGGCCATTTCCGCTTTCACCTCTCTGAACGGGCACGCTCCCGCGACTCTGCACGATCGGCGTGCGGCCTATAAATTGGCCGGGGTTCCTAAGTCTTTTACGCCTCATTTCATTTCGGCACCCCCGGCCGTTGCACCGGCCGCGAACCGTCGCGCCCGTCGCCTTGCCGTTTTGAGCAACCGCGCCGGTTTCGCCGCTGACCGTATGCTGGCTAATATCGGCTGGACTGACTCGGCCCGCGCCGCCGCGCTCGCTGTGCGGCGGGGTCATGCCGTGTTACGGTCGGGTGTTGTCCTCGCTCCGGCGCAGGTTCCGGTCCCGGCTCCCGCAAGCGCCCCTTTTCAGGTTCCCGCCCCGGTTAGCGGTCCCGTTGCCCCTGTTGCGGCACCCGTTGCGGCCCCGGTTGACCCCGGACGTGTTTGGGTTGCCGGCACTCCGGGGGAAAACAGCCCGCCGCGTGTGTCTGCCGGCACCCCGCCCGAAGGCACCGTTGTCCGGAGTGGCGGGGGCGTTTCCGTCGTGTTGAACGGGCAGGTTACCCGTATCGGCAGTTCGAAACTCCTCAGCGTCCTCCCCGACGGCACGCTCGGCGTAACCTTGGCCGGCGGCAAGTTTATATCTCTTGGGGACGCTTCCACATGGTCTATGGACGGGTCGAATATTTTCAGGGCTCCGGACGGAAAGTTCATGCTCGATTGCGGTAAAGGCTGGCTCGATTTGGAGACGGGCGATTTAAAGAAGATGGATGCCAGCTCTCCGGAAAGCGGGGTCTATTCTCACGGTGGTTCCGTGGGTTTTCCCGCCGGAAAAATTATTAGGAACGGGAGCCGGCCTCGCGGTTCAGCCGCCGGCGTTCTCGCTAACATCGGTTGGACTGACGAGGCGCGCGCCGCCTCTCTCGCGGTCCGGCGCGGGGGCGGGGGCGCGGCTCCGGTCACTCTTGGCGACCCCCTTGGCGACGCTAAAAGGCTGCTGGCGGTTTTGCCCGGCGGCCCCGGCAATCACCCGCCTCCCGCCTATTACGAGGCCGCCCGCAAGGGCTTTTTCGACATGAACGGGCGCGACCCTCGCTCCCCCTCGGATTGGGCGCAGGCCTTTTATTTCCTCACGCAGTCCTATCACGCGAATCGTCGCGCGGGCGTGTTGCGCAATACCTGGAGCGATTCGGCTCGCGAGGCCTCCATTCTTGTCCGGCAGGCCAAGGCTGCCGCGCGGTCGGCCGTTCAGCGTGGCCCGTCTCATTCTCTTTCGTCCTATCATGTGAACTCCGGCGTTGTCCCCCCTAGCCGAATCCCAACGGAGAATAAGGGTTTCGAGACTCGTTCCGGTGGTGTCTGGATTATGCGCGATGGCGTTCCTTTCTGTATCGGGAGTTCGAAGTTTTTGTCGGTCGGTCCGGATGGTGATCTTTCACTTACGCTGGATGGTCACACTGTCTCTTTGGGCGATGAGCTTTCGTTTAGTCAGAATATGCTCGGCGGAAGGAATGCGGGCATAGCGACGGTTGGCGGTAAGCTTTTTTATCGCAGGAACGGTCATCTCGTTTCTCTCGATGATGGAAGCGTCCGCGGCGAGGCTTTGGATTATGGCCCGGTTATCGGCGGCAAGTCGTCTGCGGTTCTTCCTCGCGGGGAGTGGTGGGAATGATTTTTTGGCACCGCACTCCGTATGGTGTGAGCGTCGTGCGCTCTCCGGCCCAGCCCCGGTATTCGTTCCGGGACGGGCTGCAAATAACTCAGTTAAAGTGATTGGAGAAGTGAGTATGGCCGACCCTGTTGTGATTCCTGACCCCGGAACGGCGGAGCCCGTCGCCGGCGGCGGAAGCGAGGCGCTGATGAGCCGCATCGCCGACCTGGAGGACGCGCTGGCGCGGGAGCGCGCTAAGAACCAGGTCCTCATGGAGCAAGTCCTGCAGCTTGAGGACGGGCAGGCTGACACGGATGTCGGCGCGTTCTCGGACGTGATCCCCAACGACAGCCGCGACTACTGGCGCGGTCTCTTGCTGGAGAACCGTTCGGAGACGGTCGCCGAGCTGACCCGCATGCGCAACCGCTGCAAGCGCCAGGGCTGCCAGGCGAACGCCGACACCGCTGCGGCTCCAGCGGCCGAGCCTGCCGCCGCTCCCGCTGCCGCTCCCTCCCCGGCTCCAGCGCGCCCTGCGGCTCCGAAGCCGCTGCACAACCGCGCGGCCGCGTCTGTCCCCGCGGCTTCGGCTTTCGGCGGTCCCGGCGTCACTTCGGTGAGCGGCGACAAAGCTGTCTGGCTCCGCAATCGCGCCCATGCGATCCACAAGGCGCAGGGCGGTTCTTTCACCAAGGCTTTTGCCCAAGCTGAAACCGAGGCGAAGTTGAAGGGCTAGCCGCCCTTCTTGTTTGCCTCCGGTATTCCGGTTGGCTTTTTCCCTAAATGGAGGTTCGAGATGAATCAGAGTGATACGAGGGTCGGCGCGTTCCGCGTGCTGGCCGGCCAGGATCTGACCGGCATGGAGGGGCGTCTGGTTTTCCTGACGCACGATAACGGCGTTCCGGAAGTGAAGTTGCCGGTGGCTGACAGCGATCTTGCGCTGTACCTGCTGACGGAAGAGGGCGCCGACGGCGAGCTCGTCACGGTCGTTCCCCTGACGGCTGGACAGAACTACCGCGTGGCGCTCAAGGGCGCCTGCAATCCCGGCGCATCGCTCGTCCTAGCGGACGTCGCGGCGGCGGCGGACGCGGGCAAGCTTCGCGCGTTGCCGGCGGGCGCCGGCACGTACCGCGTTCTCGCTGTCGCGGAAGAAAAAGGCGTGGACGGGCAGGCTTTGCTGGTCCGCCCGGCGATGGCCGGCCTTATCACGGTCCCGGCCGCGCCCGGCGCGTAAGCTCCGGCTTTCCCTAAAGGTGTTCAGTTTTTTACGAGGAGGTTTGATCATGAGCCGTTTGAGTGACATCAGCGCGAGCCCCGTCCTGCGCGAGTTCGCGCAGGGCGCTGCGCAGTCCGCCATCATGCCGGTGGCTGACTTTCTGGCCCCGACCATCGAGGTCC